>DPLR01000486.1:0-341 GCA_003541895.1 Cytophagales bacterium
GAAAACATGTTTATGTACAGAAACCATTAACACACGATATTTACGAAGCTCGGATGCTCACCGAAGCAGCACGCAAATACAAAGTAGTTACCCAAATGGGAAACCAGGGCGGCTCTGGCGATGGCGTTCGCAAAGCAAAAGAGTGGTACAATGCCGGGTTGATAGGCGATGTAACTAAAGTAATTTGTTGGACCAACCGACCTGTGTGGCCTCAAGGTGTAGCCACACCTACCGGAAAATTTGACGTGCCCAAAGAATTGGATTGGGATCTCTGGTTGGGGCCCGCAAAAAAAATTGATTTTAATCCAGCTTACCTTCCCTTCAACTGGCGCGGCTGGTGG
>DPLR01000486.1:582-7916 GCA_003541895.1 Cytophagales bacterium
TCAACTGGCGCGGCTGGTGGGCCTTTGGTACCGGGGCTTTAGGAGATATGGCTTGTCATATTATGGATCCTGTGTTTCGAATTCTTCCGATCGATTATCCAACAGAAGTGGAGTGCAGTGTAAGCACACTCTGGAATGGAGTTTTTTCAGAGACGCATAATGACGACAGTTGTCCGGTATCATCGATAGTGCATTTTAAATATCCCGGCAAAAATGGAAAGCCCGATATTGAGCTCTCATGGATGGACGGTGGCATACTTCCCAAACGACCAAATGAATTATTGCCTGATGAACCCATGGGCAATTGGGATGGGGGCGTAATCTTCGAAGGAACAAAAGGTAAAATGATGGCCGATTGTTATGGTGAAAACCCAAGGCTGTTACCAACCAAGTTGATGAATGAAGTTACTTTTCCTTCGCCTACACTTCCTCGTGTCACAGAAGGACACTATGTGCAATGGGTAAACGCATGTTTGCAAGGATATGGTAAAGCAGAAACAAGTTCTAATTTTGACTATGCTGGTCCGTTTTCAGAAAGCGTTTTGATGGGCAATCTCGCCATTAGAAGTTACACGCTCCAGACGCTGGTTGATGGTAGAAAAAGATATACAGGACGAAAGAAGCTTCTGTGGGATGCCAAGGACATGAAGATCACCAACTACGATGAAGCCAATCAATTTGTAAAAAGAGAATACCGCGAAGGTTGGAGTTTGTAATTTTTTATAAAGTAAAGAAGTCATGATTTCAAGGAGAAAATTTATCAGGCAAGCGGGAACGGCTGCGGCCGCTTTCACCATCCTCCCAAGATTTGTTCTTGGCGGCAAAGGTTTTATTGCACCCAGCGATACACTTTATATTGCCGGCATTGGCGCAGGTGGAAAAGGCACCAGTGATCTCACGGGTTTTGCCGGTTCGCCCGATGGAAAAACCATTGGAAACCCAAAAGCAAAAATTGCTTTTCTCTGTGATGTAGATGATCGTCAGGCAGCTGAGTCGGTTAAGAATTTTCCGAATGCGAAATACTATAAAGACTTCCGTGAGCTATTCGATAAAGAAGAAAAAAATATTGATGCTGTTTCTGTCTCCACGCCTGATCATACCCACGGTGTTATTGCGATGGCTGCCATGCGCAGAAAGAAACACGTGTATGTTCAGAAGCCTTTAACGCATGACATCTATGAAGCACGCATGCTTACTGAAGCGGCCAAAAAATATCAAGTGGTTACGCAGATGGGAAACCAGTTTGCCTCGGCCGATCATGTGCGCAGAGCAAAAGAATTAGTAGACGCTGGGCTTATCGGCAGAGTGAATCGTGTGGAAACTTGGACCAACCGTCCGGTGTGGCCACAGGGAATTCCAAAACCCACAGGCAAATTTGATATTCCCAAAGAATTGGATTGGGACTTGTGGCTCGGCCCAACTCCTTACATAGATTACAACCCTGCTTATGTTCCATTCAATTGGCGCGGCTGGTGGCAATTTGGTACTGGGGCTCTTGGCGACATGGCATGTCACATCATGGATGCCGCGTTCCGGATTTTACCAATTGATTATCCAACGGAAGTGGAGTGCAGCACCACCACAGCTTGGGAAGGCTTTTTTAAAGTTGCCAACTATTCAGACGCATGCCCTTCATCTTCTATCATTCATATGAAGTTCCCAAGAAAAGATGGCAAAGGTGACATCAAATTCACCTGGATGGACGGTGGACTTTTACCCGAAAGACCTGAAGAGCTTTTGCCTGACGAACCGCTTGGCGATTCTGCCGGTGGCTACATCTTCCATGGAAAAAAAGGAAAACTTATGGGCGATTACAACTTGTCTCCTACCCTGCTTCCTACGCAACGCATGAAAGAGAAATTGCCACCCCAAACCATTCCTCGAATCCCTGGAGGAGAAAAGGGGCACTACACCGAATGGGTTGACGCGTGCATTGCTGGCTATGGCAAAAAACAACTAAGCTCACCATTCGAATTTGCTGGCCCTATGACTGAAGCTGTGTTGATGGGCAATCTGGCAGTGAGAAGCTACCAAATGCAAGTGCTTGCGGCTGATGGCAGAGGTAGATCTTACCCTGGCAGAAAAAAACTACTTTGGGACGCCAAGAACATGAAGATCACCAACTTTGACGAAGCCAACGCGTTTGTAAAAACAACTTACCGAGAAGGCTGGAGTTTGTAGAACATTGATCAGAAATTTCTCTTAGACCTACAACTTTAAATCCTAAGCAAGAGGTCACTTCCATACTAACGCAATCATTTTTGCGTTGGCATGATTGCTGAATTCTTTTGTAATTTTATTGCTCTTTCATTGTATCACCAAACTACCCTATCCCATGAAAAAAATTCTTTTCATCCCTCTCTTTGCCTTGCTCTCGGTTTTGAGCCAGGCGCAGAGCAACTTATTGAACACCGATAATATTTCTATTCCCTACAAAAAATTCACACTCGATAACGGCCTCACACTTCTGGTGCATGAAGACCACAAAGCGCCCATTGCTGCAGTCAACGTATGGTACCACGTGGGCTCAAAAAATGAACGGCTGGGCAAAAGCGGTTTCGCGCACTTGTTCGAACACTTGATGTTCAACGGATCCGAGCACTTCAATAACGATTACTTCAAAGCGTTAGAGTCCATTGGTGCCACCGACCTGAATGGTACTACTAATAATGACCGCACCAATTATTTTCAAAATATTCCGCTTGCTGCACTCGATCAGGTGTTGTGGTTGGAGTCAGATCGTATGGGCCATTTGTTGGGGGTAATTGATCAGCCACGACTTGATGAGCAACGAGGCGTAGTGCAAAACGAAAAAAGACAAGGCGAGAATCAACCTTATGGGCGTGAGGACGAACTTTCAACGAAAGCAATTTTTCCGGCAGGTCATCCCTATTCATGGACAGTTATCGGATCGATGGAAGATTTGAATGCTGCTTCATTGGAGGATGTTAAAGATTGGTTCAAGTCCTATTATGGACCTGACAATGCAGTGTTGGTTGTAGCCGGAGATGTTTCGGCTGATGCCATTTTTCAAAAAGTGAAAACGTATTTCGGAAATATTCCTGCTGGCCCAACGTTGTCGCGTTATACAGCCAGTGTGCCTAAGCTCAGAAACAACATCCGGCAATCGTATGAAGACCGGGTGAGCGAAGCACGCATTAGTATGTACTGGAATGTTCCGCAATGGGGAACCAAAGAAGCAGCTCAACTCGATTTGTCTGCTGCGATTTTATCCAATGGAAAAAGTTCGAGGCTATACAAAAAACTTCGCTACGAAGATCAAACGGTTGGAACTGTCTACGCCAATAATTATTCGATGGAGATCAGTGGTGTTTTCAACGTTACGGCCAACGTAAAGCAAGGAGTTGATCACGCCAAAGTGGAGGCTACAATGAATTCCATTTTGAATGAGTTCATCGATAAAGGGCCAACCGAAGAAGAATTGCAGCGAGTAAAGTCAGAGTACCTCGCCAATTTTATCAAAGGCCTCGAGCGCATTGGAGGATTCGGTGGAAAATCGGATGTGCTGGCCGAGTCGCAGGTGTACGGCAAAGATCCTGAATACTATAAAACCTACTTGAAATATATTGCCAATGCCACGGTACAAGATGTACATCAAGTAGTGAAAGAATGGCTTACGGGCGGAAGCTACACATTGATCTGTACTCCTTTCCCCAACTATCAAACCTCAGGTGTTGAGGCCGACCGCAGCAAAGTGCCCGCATTAACAACGCAACCCGCATCCAGTTTCCCCGACATTCAAACTGCCTCTTTGAAAAACGGACTGAAAATTATTTTGGCCAAGCGCAAAGATGTACCAACGGTGGCTTTGGATTTAATGGTTGATGCCGGCTACGCAGCCGATCAGTTTGCAAAACCAGGTACGTCCAGTCTTACAATGAATTTGTTAGACGAAGGAACCAAGTCATTAAACGCTTTACAGATAAGCGACAAACTTCAAACTCTCGGAAGTTCGCTCAACACCTTTTCAGATCTTGATGTTTCGTACGTACGAATGAATGCGTTAAAGCCATCATTGGATGAATCGCTCAATTTGTTTGCTGATGTGATTTTGAATCCCGGTTTTTCTGAATCGGATTTCCAACGCTTGAAGCAAGACCAAATCAATAATATCCGCAGAGAGCGAACACAGCCAGTACAAATGGCACTGCGCGTCTTCCCCAAATTCCTGTATGGTGATGGTCATGCATACAGCCAACCACTAACCGGCTCGGGCTATGAAGAAACCGTTGATAAATTTACCCGCGAGGATATTCTGAAATTTTATAGCACCTGGTTCAAACCCAACAATTCAACACTGGTTGTTGTAGGCGATCTGGAAATGAAAGACCTCGTAGCAAAAGCCGAAAAACTTTTCGGCCAATGGAAACGCGCTGATGTACCTAAGAAAAATGTGGCTAACGTAACCAACACCAAAGCCAACAAATTGTATTTGATGGATCGGCCAGAGTCACAGCAGTCGGTGATTATTGCCGGCTACGTTACCGAACCTTATGGAAAAATAAATGAATTGGCACGCGAGTCTTTGATGAGCACTCTCGGTGGTGATTTCGTGTCGAGGTTGAACATGAATTTGCGCGAAGACAAACATTGGGCCTACGGAGCATTCAGTTTTTTGTGGGACTCCAAAGGACAACGCATGATGCTGGCCTATGCGCCTGTTCAAACCGATAAAACAAAAGAATCGGCTCAAGAGATCATCAACGAATTCAAAGCCATTGTGGGCAACAAACCGGTCACCGAAGACGAGTTCACTCGCACAAAAAACAATGGCATCTTGCAATTGCCCGGCCGTTGGGAAACGAATGCTGCCGTGCGCGGCTCCATTGATGAAATAGTTAAATACGGTTTACCTGATGACTATTTTAAAAACTACGACAAAAATTTTAGATCGCTAACGCTCGATGAAGTTCGTAAGCTTACACCCAAACTGATTGCGCCATCCAACCTCACCTGGTTCGTTGTTGGTGATAAGTCAAAAGTGTTGGACGGCCTGAAGCAACTTGGCTTCAATGAGATTGTGTTGATCGATGCCGATGGCAAACCGATGCAACCTTCAAGCGAAGTGAAGACCGGAAACAAAAACTAAATCAATCAAGTAATCCAGATTCATTGTTATTGAGTCTGGATTACTTTTTTCTCTAAAAGATCTACATGCGAATTTTTTGTTTGTTAGTATTTTTAACTTCCACCAGTTTCGCACAGGATTTCAGTCGTACTATCGATGTACTTGGTGAACAACGCGAATACATAGTTCATTTGCCATTAAATAATATTGCCAACAAAAAGCATCCTCTTGTTCTTGCGTTTCATGGTGGAGGCGGCTCCGCTAAGCATTCGCTTGCATTTTTTGGGTTAAATGAAGTAAGCGATACAGCCGGTTTCATTGTTGTCTACCCAAACGGCCTCAACAAAGGATGGAATGACGGGCGCGTCATAAAAAATCACACCCATGATGACATCCGTTTCATTACCCTGCTCCTAGAGCAACTCAAAAAAGATTATTCCATTGACGAAAAGAAAGTATTTGCTACAGGCATTTCGAATGGCGGTTTTTTTTCGTTTTCACTTGCGCTTCACCTCTCTAATAAGATTCGCGCTATCGCTCCGGTTTGTGCTTCAATACCTGAAACCATTTTCCAAAATTACAACCCACCAAAACCAGTAAGTCTGTTGTTGATCAATGGCACGGAAGATCCATTAGTTCCGTACAATGGCGGCAAAATTGGAGGCAGACTTTTGAAGCGCGGGCAATGCTCAAGTACGATTGAAACGGTAAAGAAATTTATTTTGATGAATCAGTGCGACCCCAAGCCAACCACATATTCATTTCCTGACAAAGATGTAACCGATGAATGCAAAGCCAAACGATTTTCTTATTCCTGCGAAAATGGAAACCAAGTTCAACTCATCCGAATTGAAGGTGGTGGCCACACGTGGCCGGGAGGCAAACAATACTTGGGCAAACGATTAGTTGGTAAAGTGTGCCGAGACTTTTCTGCAGCCACCGAAGTGTGGAGCTTTTTCCGGTCCTTCTAATATCTCTTATTCGATTTCTTCTTACCACCCCAAAATTCTTCGCGCTTTTTGCCGGAGAATCTTCTTTTCTTGTCTCCACCACTCCGCTCTCTGTCTTCAGAACTTTTTTCGCGTCTTTCTCCCGTCATTTCCAACCGCACTTTACGGCCACGCACTTCTACACCTTCAAAACCGCGCATCACTTGATCGGTAGAGTCCTTTTCGATTTCAAAAAATGAATATGCGCCTTTCAAATCAATACGACCGACTTTGTCCTTTCGTACATCTCCATAATCACAAATCAGTCCAAGCAACGTTCCTTTATCTAGTCCATCCATTTTACCCACGTTGATAAAAATACGATCTCCCGTAGTGTAAGCTGCATCGGCACCACCTTCGTCAAAGAATGACTTCTTTTCTGATTTGTTTATATCGCGCGCATCTCGGTAATATTCTAAGAAGCGATTAAATTCAATTGAAGCAAAGCGCTTAATGATGTCTTCCTTGCTAAGGTCTTTCAATTCATGATACACTTCTGGCAAGAACGAATCGATTTCTTCTTCATTTACTTCCACCTCGCGAACTTTATGAACGAGGCCAACAATTTTTTGCTGGCAAACTTCATCGCCCGTGGGCACGTTCACTTTGGTGAACTTTCTTTTTAAGCTTTTTTCAACCTGACTTATTCTTCCAATTTCTTTTTTAGAAACGATGGCCAATGAAATTCCTTTCTTCCCTGCACGAGCGGTTCTTCCACTTCGGTGCGTGTAAAATTCCATCTCATCAGGCATGTTCATGTGAATAACGTGTGTAATGCTATTCACATCAATTCCTCGTGCAGCCACATCGGTTGCCACTAAAAGTTGAAGCGTTTTATTTTTAAAACTCTTCATCACACGATCGCGCTGCGACTGTGTAAGATCACCATGCAAAGCATCGGCATTGTAACCGTCTTTGATTAAATGTTCTGCTATTTTCTGAGTATCAATTTTAGTACGACAAAAAATAACCCCGAAAATATCGGTGGTGTAATCAACGAACCGTTTCAGTGCTAAATACTTGTCACGCTCGTCAACCACAGCATATTGGTGATCGATGTTTTCATTACCCGACTGACGACCTTCCATGGTAAGCTCCTGCGGATTGCTCATGTAGTTGTTGGCAATCTCGCGCACTTCGCGTGGCATGGTTGCCGAGAAGAGCCATACGTTTTTTGAATCGGGGGTAGTAGAGAGAATTTCGTCAATGTCTTCTTTAAAACCCATGTTCAGCATTTCATCGGCTTCATCCAGCAC
>DPLR01000486.1:8128-9583 GCA_003541895.1 Cytophagales bacterium
CCATGTTCAACATTTCATCGGCTTCGTCTAAAACAACAAATTGAACATGCGTAAGGTCAACTACTTTTCGCGAAAGCAAATCAATCAACCGGCCAGGCGTTGCAACGATGATCTGTGCACCTTGACGCACTTTACGAATCTGATCCGAAATACTCGCGCCACCATAAACGGTAACAACGTTGAGCCTTTTTACATTCGTCATGAATCGATCGAGGTCGTTCGTGATCTGTACACTCAACTCCCGAGTAGGTGCAACAATCAATGCTTGCGTTGCGCGGTTGCGCTCATCAACCAAATCAATTAAAGGCAAACCAAAGGCTGCCGTTTTTCCAGTGCCAGTTTGTGCAAGTCCAACTAAATCAGTATCACCTTTTAATAAAATAGGAATTGCTTTTTCTTGTATAGGCGTGGGCGTTTCAAAACCTAGTTGGCGGATCGCCTCCACCAGTTCCCCAGATAAACCCAGGGCTTCAAATGATTTCATTAGTAAATATTAAGTTACAAAGGTACACAAATTAATCCGCCATCTTTTTAAAAGAATGTTGAACTGTTATCAGTTTCAATCGCGAAAGAATAATTGGTCTTACCTAGACTCACAAAACTTTTCTATCATTAATCACTCCAAAAATTGAACGAAAGTCAATTCTACCTAATTCATTATTCGAGTGCAAAGGCAAATAACATTTCGTTAAGGACCTATTTACGGGCGATTAGCAAGAAACACAAAATGGGAATGTTTTTACACTGATCTTGTTTATTCTAGAGCAGGTTAGTCACCTCATTAATTTGTTTCCGGAACTCAGCTCATTTCATGTTAGCCGGAAACTTAAAAGTCAAGTCCAAGCTAAACAGTTGCTCGTAAGAAAATATGGGTGAAGGGTAAATTCTAAAAATTGATGGACGATAAACGAGCCCTATAAAAAAATACTTATTGATTTGGTAATAACTATTAAGAGTAACACCGACTGAATAACTCTTCTTTGAGAAGAAACTTGTGGTGTCGCTCACTGCCCAAATGTTTTTGGAAAAATTCAATCCGTAGCCCAAAGAAAACCGTTTTATCTTCTTATTGTTATTAACGGTTACATACCATGAATTTAGTGTTTCATGTCTGCCAAAATAATCAATTGGCACTGGAATTGGTTCCTCAAAGCTAGTAACCGCGCTTGCAGAAAAACTTAAAAATCGATTCTTTCTGTAATAGTATTCGACTCCAGCCGAGACACCAAAGAAACCAAAATTTGATTTAGGCAATTCACCCTTCGGTTGAAAATAAAATGCATTGACATAGGGCACGGACAACGTGTAATTAATTTGCCCTGCCTTTGTCGGAAATCGGTCATCAGTAAAATAGGAATGAAGCCGAAGCATTCTTGGCTTAAAAATAGTTGAGGTGTCATTGAAGTTCAAATCCATTGTTTTACCATAGTAAAATCGCTTCTGACTTTGCCAATC
>DPLR01000029.1 GCA_003541895.1 Cytophagales bacterium
TTATTTTATTGAAGCTTACTATTATCGAGCACAAGTGCGCGAAAACATGGGCGACTCGAAAGGCGCTCTTACTGACTTTAGTATTTACCTCGAATCAAAACCGCAAAATGCCGAGGCTCTTTTTTCAAGAGCCATGATTCGTTATCAATATGGACAATGGGCCATGGCGCGCGAGGATTTTTTAAACTTATTGAAAGCACCGAAAGGAGAAACGCGCTCTGTTTTCTTTGCCACCGACAGGGAAAGTGGAAACCCAATTGTTACTACCCAAAGTAACATGACTTCCTCCATTTTAAATTATCTCGGGCTCGTGGACACAAAACTGAAAAATTTTCAGCGTGCCATAAAGTACCTCGATTCAGCCATTACGCTTGATCCAAAAAATCCAGAATTCTATATTAACCGCGGTTGGGCTAAACAAGAAATGAATGACACGACAAGAGCCACTGAAGATTATCAAAAAGCATTGGCACTTAATCCCGAAGGAAGTTTGGCAAGAAACAATCTGGCTGCACTATCGGCAAAGAAAGGAACTCCTGAAGTAGAGAAATTATTGACCGAAGCCATCATCCGCGATCCACAAAACGCTAGCTATTATACTGCCCGTGCTATCAACTACACTGCACAAGGAAATTTTCAAAAAGCATTGGCCGATTACAATACTTCAATACACCTAACCAACAACAATCCTGACGTTTGGGTAAGGCGGGCTTTATTAAAAGAGAAACTGAAAGACACTCAAGGTGCACTGGCAGATCTTACGCAAGCAATCAAACTGAAAGACGACAACGAAAAAGTTTGGGTCATCCGCGGAAACCTGATGCTCGAAATGAAAAAGATCAATGAAGCCATTGAGGATTACACCATTGCCGTAACCCTGAAGCCCGACTTTGGACAAGCATACTATGATCGTGCTTTGGCCTATCAGCGAGAAGGAAAATCGAAAGAAGCTTGCCAGGATATTTTGAAAGCACAACAGTTGAAGGTGGCTGTTGACGAGAAAATAAAATCATCAGTTTGCAAATAATAGCTGGCACAGTAATTGGTAACTTGCATCTGATTTTGAATCACCCTTGAAAAAATTTCTACAATGGATTATGGCTACAGCACTTCTGCTCTCGCTTTTGGCGGTAGCTCTTATAGCTCCTGTCGATTATACTCCGCTAACTCAACAATCCTTTTATCAACAAACTATTTCACAAGTCGATTCCATTCAACCGGTAGTTCACAATGCTAGAGCAAAACTAAAAACAAGTTGGATTGCAATTAACATCACGCCTAAAGCGAAAATGCCGATGGCAGGCTATGCTCCGCGCGATCATTTTGCAACTGTGCATGATTCCATCTACGTTCGCATTCTTGCCATCGACAACGGAAGCATTCAATGCTTCTTTATCAGTGCTGATTTATTGCTCTTCCCTCCTGCCCTGAAAAATAAAATTTCAAATCTAAATCCAAACAAAAATCAATTTCTCTACTTCACGGCTACGCACGCGCACAGCAGTTTGGGCGCATGGAATGATTCGCGCATTGGAAATTTTATTTTAGGAAAGTACAATGAACCATGGTTGGATAGCCTTGCGCAGAAAATCAATTCTTCCATTCAACAATTAACGACAGAATTAAAACCTTCTTCACTTACTTATTTTGAAAGCGATGCCAGCGAATTTGTAGAAAACAGACTCGACCCAACTCAAGGAAAAGTGGACGGGGAAATTCGTGGTTTTAAAATTATTCGAAATGATGGAAGCAAAGGTTTGTGGATGAGTTACAGTGCGCACCCAACCAACATCAGTCATTTGAGTTTGGAGTTATCGGGTGATTACCCTAATGCGCTGATCAAAAAAGCAGAATCAAAAAATTATGATTTCGCCATGTTCGCTTCAAGTACTGTGGGAAGTCATCGTGTGAAGACCCTGAAAGAAACTCAATTTGAATTGTGCGACTCACTTGCTTCACGATTGTTCAAAAAAATTGAAGCCAGTAACAATTTCAAGCTTACCGATTCATTGCCGATAGCTACCGCCATTTTCCCTGTTCACTACGGCCCTTCTCAACTTCACGTGCTGCAAAATTTCAAAGCGAGGGACTGGGTTTTTCAATGGTTGTTCACTCCGCTTCACGGTGATATTACTTATGTAAAAATCGGGAACGTACTAATGCTTGGCATGCCCTGCGATTTTTCCGGGGAAATTTTTACGCGCGATGAACTCGGGAAAATTGCCGATGCTAGAAAAGAAAAACTGATCATCACTAGCTTCAATGGAGATTACGTTGGCTACATCACTTATGATGATCATTACGGCCACTCCGAACAAGAAGAAGTGATGGCCATGAATTGGGTTGGACCTTATTACGGGCAATACTTTAGCGAAGTTGTAAGGGGGATCTTGAGCAAAGAAAAGTAGTTTTTAGGACAGATGAACCGTGGCTATTTCAGTAGTGAAATGCTTTTCTGAAAATCGTAAAGGGCAATCTCATCTTTTAACTTAGTCTTCTTTGCAAGAGAAAAGTTCTTATCTGATTTCATTAGGCCAATAATTTGACTAAAAGTGTCTCCAATTGTTAATACCACTTTCGGTTCGGTTCGAAGAATATTCATTGTGCCGTACGAATATGAAATTTTTAGCCTATTAACAACCTTACCGTAATCATCAAAACTCAATTTGATCATTGGCCTTAAATATGAATCCAACATTATATAACTGCTTGGGGAATAACTGTCAGTTTCCCTATCATAACTCATCCTCTTAAACATCAAAAGCTGGTTATTGGGTAAATTTAAAATCATATAGTCTGGCGAGTAGAAAAAGACTGTATCTCCTCTGGCACGACCAGCATACCATGGGTCAATAAAAACAAACTGCGAATCCAGATAAAAAACATGAAATATGTAATTAATGGAATTATCCTTTGGATCAAAAAATTCAATAGAATTGATTTCTTTATTAAGGCCTTCATTTATTTTAAATGAAAATTTTCCGTTAGCATTGGTTGCTTTAAGTGTGATAAAATCAAACCCTGCGGAGACTTTTGAACTATCGGTGGTAATCACTCTGGGAAACATGCTAACTCCTCTTTCGCGAAGCTGTGTTAAAGTGGGTTCATTTTCTTGAGCAGAAATCCGGAACACAATACAAAAGATTATCAAAGTCGTGTTTAAAGTTTTCATAACTATAGGCTTTTCATCTTGAAGTCCTAGGCTTGAAAAACTTTTTCTTAAATTTTTCTTTTGGTTTTACTCCTCTGCTTTGGGGTGTGTACTCAAACGAGGTTCCGATTTCTTCGGGAAGTTTTGGCTTTTCAATTTCCCTACCGATCAATTTTTCGATCTGGTGAAATCTCCGTTGATCCATCTCGTTGATGAATGTAATAGCATGACCGGTAGTTTCTGCACGCGCAGTTCGCCCCACGCGGTGAATGTAATCTTCCGGGTCGGGTGGCACATCGTAGTTCACCACCAATTCAATCCCCTCCACATCAATGCCTCGAGAAAGCACATCGGTACCAATCA
>DPLR01000055.1:0-2385 GCA_003541895.1 Cytophagales bacterium
GAGCAGAAAATATTCTACAGTCGATGGGTCAAGAACCATCATATAGATTTTGTTTCCCCATACAAATTTTCTTTAACTTTATAATGGTTAATTCTCCGTATACTATACTCCGGCTTAAAACAAGATAAGTAACTTGGGTTTTTAGCTGATTAATTAGTCTTTTAGAGAACTTCGCAGTAATTTTGCTGGAAATTAGGGCTTATTGTCTATGAGAAAATATTTGGAAAACAAGCTATCAATAGATATAAAAGTAAAAGTAGCTAAAGAGAGATCTATGAAATTAGTTCCAGACAGCGGAAAAATCGTAAGTTCCTATACGGTAGAAACTAACTGTCCATACTGTAAAGTATCTAAGTTAAGAGTAAATCTAGAGTTTGAGGTTGTTAACTTTGAAGATGGACAAGCTATCGGTTCGAGCTATACCATTGAAAACTTGTGTGCTCATTGCTTAACGATATGTAGTGAACATTCAAGAAAAGATTTTTTATGTACAAGATGCGAACAACTTACTCCCCATATTGAAGAAAATGATCAAACCGATTATGAACGAACACTATTTCAGCATCTTTTCTCTAAAGACGACAAATTTGGGGATTTCTATCAGAAATTGGCTGGTTGTGGATTTGAAGAAGGAAAACGATATTGTTTTAGGTGTGTTTATGAAGTTTGGCAGGAGTATCTGAAGAATCCTGCTTCTTTAAAGGAAGAACTAGAAAAACCAAAAAAAGATTATCCAAATAAAGCAAACAAATGTTAATTCTGAACTATTAATTCAATAGTCTATGAAAGTCAATTCTTATGCTTATTATCAAATAAGACTCAACAATACAATTAGAAATATGGCAAATTCTGTTCTGCATTCGGTTGTTGGTCTTAAGAGTGCTTGAAAAGTGGGAGGCTTTTGCGTTTGTAGAATAGTAGACCTGCAAAGCATGCACCTAATGCTACGAGGGCGCCTAACGGATATTCAGGCAATACTAAATGGGTCACGAATACTGCAGTCAAAGGGTAAGAATTGGAACCTATGCCATTTCCAACCTCTTTTGTCAGTAAGGGATTTGTATTTCCTGATTGACCTTCTCCGCTCCAATAAGCAAAAATGTAGCCAGATTCGGGAATTGCTGTTGCTGTAAAACTAACTTTAGCCCCTGATAAAACTGTGAATTGAGATAATGTTCCCTCAGCCACTGTACCTGTGATAGTGCCCATAGAAGAATATGTGACAGTCCCACCGGTTGTTGCACTAACATAAACGTTTTTTGGGACTTTATCTGTAAATGTTGTTGTTGCTGTTATTGCGGGGTTTGTTTGATCTGTTGCTGTCACAATGTAGACTCCTTCCATTAATGGAGGTGGCTGACCATAAGTGGTAACAAAGGTCCCTGTTGAATCTGAAGTTGTAAATAAAACCGCGTTGCCTGATGAGTCTGGAGCGATTACTTCTACCTTGATGTTTGCGTTTGCGGAGAATCCGGATCCGTAAATGGTCACTTTTTCATTTGGCGCATAGTCTGTTTTGTCTGTTGTTATTGTGGGTTGGATCGTTTGAGCTTGGACAATGCTTGACGTCACCATTGTTACCGCTGCAAAAGCAATTAGTGCAAATAATATTGTTGAAATAGTCTTCTTCATTTTCCCCTTTCTCTCCTTCTTGAACGTAAATTAATATAAAAATACTACTAAGTTCTCAGTTTTATTTAAGTGGATATGCAAATTTGAATAATGTTTTCTATAGGTTTTAGTGTTTAAAAGTTGAAATGTATAGAGAAAAACTTGCGCGAATTCTTTTTTCTGCGATTAATGCTAAAAGCATGCTTCCGTTCCGGTTATTGTGATGTAGAGGCATTTGGCACAGCAAATAGACACGTTTCTTGGCCTATGTAGACTTCATCTGGTTCATGATTCCGTTGTTGTATGTCAATCATTTAATTAGACTCTTTCTTGACAGTTAAATCATAGATTCAGTTTTACTTACCCCTCTACTAAGTGAAATAGTAGTTTGTTCGTTTGCCTTTTAAGGGATTTTGGCGATAGGCAGAGCTCCAAGTGATTGTTATGAAAAAGAAAACGCAAATTTTAGCTACAGAGGATGATCTATTATTGGATTTAACTTTTCACAGTGTTCCTGCTTCTTTGCTCTCTGAGTTTGCCGAAAAAATCGTTAAACCCTATTATAGAGGCAACCTAAACGCTGCCATCCAAGATCTGCTTCACAAAACCATAGCTGAGCAAGACTTCATCTTGTCCCATATCACTCACATAAAAAGCGCTGAGGTCTAAGTATGGGTAAGTCTGTTCCTTCCTATCGGATGGCTTTGGAGACTGAAATTGCAAGATGGCGCGGCTTTGGTAAAGCGCTCAGGGTGGAGGAGCGGGAAGCTTTCG
>DPLR01000055.1:2688-3265 GCA_003541895.1 Cytophagales bacterium
ACGCCATAATATTTGAGCCCATGGCCATGTCTATTTTGCTCCATCTGCAATTAAAAGTAAGCCGACTTGAGAAGGAACTCGATGAGCTCAAGCACAAGTCCTGATTTACTTAGAGGCTGGATCTTCGACATCTACCCTGGTGATGAAGGCGAAATCATTGTTTGGATCATAAGCGAAACGGGTGAACGCATCCGCCTAATCGACAAGTTCCAACCTAAAATCTACGTTTCAGGAGCACAAAAGGATATTGAATGTTTAGTTAGCAGACTATACGAAAACTGGGAAATTAGTTCCTGGTGCTTCACAAAAAAATACGTCAAGGCCACTGACCAGCAAAAACGTCGTGTTCTACAACTTACCTTAAAGGATTATCGAAAAGCACCTTTTCTTACAAGGGAAATTTTAAGGAGGGGTAATTACTCAAAATATGATGTACACAACGCTGATCTCCATACTGACCGAGCATATTTGTTTAGCAAAGACCTTTTCCCGCTTGCGTTCGTAGAAATCATCAAACAAAATACACATCTGAACTACACCTTGAAAGATGATGTAACTAGGACCGACTACTTAGTTC
>DPLR01000102.1:0-922 GCA_003541895.1 Cytophagales bacterium
GACAAAGATTTAAAATACGATGAGAACCTGGAGATTTTGATGACCCATCCCCACAATGACAAGCGCATTGACCAAGCGCGCAAATACAAAACCAAAAACGATTTCAAAGCTGAGCCCTTCAATATCGATTGGAAAAAGGTGCAATCTTCTTTGTAGTTAAGTTCTTTTCTCGCATCGATGAAGGCGATTATAACAACCATTGACTGTCGCGATAAATTTAGAATGTCATTCAACACTCAATAATTGTTTTAATCCTGCTATTTTTGAAAACACAATTTTCAAATGCTTAATCAGATCAACGAGGCTGTTCGCTTCATTCAAAGTCATGGCATCACCCAACCCGAAGTAGGCGTAATACTTGGCACTGGTTTGGGAAATCGTTTCGTTAAAGAAATCAAGAATGCGGTTGTCATCAATTACAATTCCATTCCTCATTTTCCTATCTCAACCGTTGAATCGCACAAAGGCAAATTGATTTATGGTGAACTGAAAGGCAAAAAGGTGATTGCCATGCAAGGCCGCTTTCATTATTACGAAGGCTACGACATGCAACAGATAACATTGCCAGTGCGTGTGATGAAATTTTTGGGAATAGATTATCTATTGATTTCAAATGCGGCCGGTTGTTTGAATTTAAAATGGAAGAAAGGAGAATTGATGTTGATTAACGATCACATCAACCTTCAAAATGATAATCCGCTGCGTGGCGAGAACTTTGAAGTGCTCGGCCCGCGTTTCCCTGATATGAGTCAGCCTTATTCTAAAAAATTGAATCAGCTGATCCTCGGTATTGCAAAAAAGAAAAGAATAAAAATTAATCAAGGCGTTTACGCGGCCGTCCAGGGACCGAATTTAGAGACGCGTGCCGAGTATCGTTTCCTTCGCACGATTGGAGCCGATGCCGTGGGCATGAGCACCGTGC
>DPLR01000102.1:1188-5648 GCA_003541895.1 Cytophagales bacterium
CCCGAAGTGCTGGTGGCCAACCACATGAGTCTCGCCTGTTGTGCCATTTCTGTTTTAACGGATGAATGTGACCCAGATAATTTAAAACCGGTAAACATCACTCAAATCATAAAAACAGCTGAAGCCTCAGAAGGTAAGCTCACTGAACTCTATGTAGAACTGATTAGTAAACTATAATTCAAAAAAATATGCTGCTTAACCTTGAAACCATTCCCCACTTCTATAAAAACTATGTGAAGCAAATTGAAGAAGAAGACATTCTTCAGGCGATGCGCATCTCAGGTCACCGTATGCTTGAGTTAGTCCACTCAATTCCAGAAGCAAAAAAAGATTTTGTCTACGAACCCGGCAAATGGACGGTGCGCGAATTGCTTTGCCATATCATGGATGCAGAGCGAATTTTTTGTTATCGCGCGTTGCGCTTTGCGCGAAACGATAAAACACCTTTGTCCGGCTTTGAAGAAAATGATTACGCGCCTGAGGCAAACGCATCGGGACGATCTCTTCAAAAAATTGCTGCCGAGATGACTCACTTGCGAAGTTCAACAATTGATTTATTTGAAAGCTTCACACCGGATATGCTTGCGCGCAAAGGCACTGCCAATGGAAAAGAACTTTCCGTTATGGCCATCGGGTTTATCATTGCAGGGCATGAAACACATCATCGCAAGATTTTGGTTGAACGCTATCTGGCTGATAAAGCATGAGAATATTTTTTCTATGGGCATTTATTTTCTGCGCTTGTTCGCCTAGTCATTTTATAACCAAAGAAATTAAAGAAACAGAAAATCAACTGCACGGGCATGTTGGATTTTATTTGTACGATTTATCAAGTAAGAAAGCAAAGTTCGATTACAACGGATCGAAATATTTTACTCCGGCATCCAACACAAAAATAGTTACCTTCTACACGTCCCTTCACCTATTGGGAGACTCAGTGAAATCATTCAGGTATGTAAAGCGAAATGATTCCTTGATTGTTCATGGTCTTGGTGATCCTTCATTTCTTTATAAAAGTGTTTTTGATAACGGAAGAACCTTTCAGTTTCTTCAACAACATCAGGGCAAGATTTTTTTAGCATCTGATTTTTTTAAAACTGAGTCGTACGGTGCAGGTTGGGCGTGGGATGACTACAACGATTATTATGCGGCCGAGCGCTCGGGCTTCCCGATCTACGGCAACGTAATCTCGATCAAAAAAGTAAATGAGAATTTTAATTTTCAGCCATTGCATTTTGGGCATGAATTTCAAAAATCGAACGAGCAACGTGCCTTTGCTGGAATCAAAAGAGATTTCAATTCAAACCGACTGACTTATTTTGAAGGAAATAAAATGGGGTTGCAATGGACAATTCCATTCCGAACGAGCAATGAACTTACGATAAAATTATTGAGCAACACGTTGCATCGAAACATTGAGCAGATATCATGGCCAAAAAATGATTCATCACAAATTTTTAATAGCATTCCCGCAGATAGTTTATACAAAGTGATGATGCAGAAGAGCGATAACTTTATTGCCGAACAATTGCTTTTACAATGTGCAGCCGTAGTGAGCGATACCCTTAAGCCAGAAATTGCAATTCAATATTCAACAAAAAAATTTCTGGCTGATTTGCCCGATAAACCCGTGTGGGTAGATGGCTCTGGCCTTTCGCGCTACAACCTTTTTACACCACGCTCAATTGTAACTCTGTGGAATAAAACTCATGAACTGGTTCCTGAAGATCGCTTGTTTAAATTACTTGCGGTGAATGGAAAGCAAGGAACGCTAAAGAATTTTTTAAAAACAGAACCGCCCATTGTGTTTGGCAAAACTGGTTTCTTAAGTAATAATTATTCGGTGAGCGGATATCTAGTTACTAAGCGAGGAAAGATTTTTACTTTCTCTTTAATGAACAGTAATTTCGTTTCAAGCACTGCCGAGCTACGGAAACAAATGGAAAAGATTCTAATGCAGGTGCGTAATAAATATTAATTCATGACCAAGCGATCACTTATTGCCTTTTTCCTTTTCTCATGCTCAAAAGTAGTTGCTCAAACCGATAGCCTCGATTTGAAAATTGGGCAGATGATTTTGATCGGTATGCCCAAAGCAGAAGTTGATTCGACTGTTCTCGAAGATGTGAAACAAGGAAAAGTAGGGTCGTTGATTTATTTCGAAAAAAATATTCCTAAATCATCGAGCGCTTTTACTTCCTTCAAAAAGATGAGTTGGACCTATCAAAAAAATGCTCCGATTCCATTGTTCATTTGCATTGACCAAGAAGGAGGCAAGGTCAATCGCTTAAAGGAAAAATATGGATTCGCTCGTTCGATCACGGCTGAATCAATAGGTAAATCAAAATCACTCGATTCAGTTCGATTTTATGCTGAATCAACTGCTGCCACGCTTGCGGGTCTCGGCATCAATGTCAACTTTGCTCCGTGTGTTGATCTTGCCGTGAATCCCGACAATACGGTGATCGTAAAAAATGGGCGATCGTATTCGGCCAATGAAGACACCGTTATTTTATTTGCAAAAGAAGTGGTAAAACAACATCGCAAGTTTGGTGTGATTACTGCGCTAAAACATTTTCCCGGACACGGAAGCTCAAAGGAAGACACGCATTTAGGATTAGCCGATATTTCCAACACCTGGAGCGAACGCGAGTTGAAACCTTACCAAGGATTAATTGACTCCAATTATGTGGACGCGGTGATGAGCAGTCATGTAGTGAATAAAAATCTGGACGCAGATGCGTTGCCCGGAACACTCTCGAAATCAGTGATCGATGGAATCTTGCGAAAAAAATTTCATTTCAACGGAGTTGTGTTTTCGGATGACATGCAGATGAAAGCGATCATCAGCAATTATGGTTTTGAAGAAGCAATCAAAAAGGCAATCGATGCGGGTGTTGATATTGTTTGTGTTTCTAACAATGTGGCAGTAGCAGATCGTCATTCGGTTAGTGAAGTGCATGCGGTATGATTCGTTGATTCTTGCTCAGGCGAGATATCAAAAGCAAGAATCAACGAATCATACCAGCGGATTATGCGATTGAAAAAATCGATCGTTCCGCCAACTGAACAATTGACTCACATGCAGGCGATGGCCATGCAAATGCAACGCAACCACAGTAATCAAATGAAACGAGCTGAGGATGAGCGAAAGAAAATAGAAAAAGTGCTGACGAAAAAGCAAAGAAAAAAATTGGGGATGATTCAAGCAAAATAGCCATGGAAGAACAAGCCAAACAAATTGATTCTTTGAAAATAGAATTACAAAAGACAGCAAAATGAATATGGAAAATTTAGAAGAAACTTCAGATCCCAACATCGACCGTCTCAAGAAAAGCAATTTCCACCTTAAAATCGTTGTAGGAGTGATGGCATTTTTATGAGCCCTCTTTTTTGTTTACGCACTTGTGCAAAAAGGAATCGCAGAGGAGAATTTAGTTCTTGCGTCAATAAATCCTTCAAAAGCAATGGAAGAAAGAAGGCAATCTAATAAATGCGCTGAAGAGGCTAGGAAGCTTCAACAAATGGCAGAACGCAACGCGGAGGCCGCTAGACTTGCTCAACAACAAGCGGAAGAAGTATTAAGAAAATTTTCCAAGAAATGAATTACCATATTCATTCGGCTCAAGGAAATGAAGTCCCTATTCTCATAAGTGTGCCTCATTGTGGAACCGATTTTCCTGATGAATTGAAAGATCAGTTTAATGCCGAATTGATCAAAGCTCCTGATGACACTGATTGGTTTGTGCACCAACTATATGATTTTGCACCCCGCATGGGCATGACCATGATCTCGGCAAAATACAGTCGCTGGGTGATCGACTTAAATCGCGATCCAAAAAGCAAACCACTTTACACCGATGGAAGGATCATTACAGGGCTCTGTCCGACAACTAATTTTTTGGGCGAACCACTTTATGGCGACAAGCGAACCGAAGTAGAAGCCAGTGAAGTTGATCGCAGATTAGAAAAATATTATTGGCCCTATCACCAGCAGATTGAAGAGAACTTGATTCGTTTGAAAAAGAAATTCGGCAAAGTGTTATTGTGGGATTGTCACTCCATCAGGCAAGTGGTGCCCACCATTCAAAAAGATAAATTTCCGGATTTGATTTTAGGTGATGCCGATGGAACTTCTGCATCGATCGGTTTGATTGAAACTACGTTGACGAATTTAGATCATGGTTCTTATTCCGTCAGTCATAACCATCCGTTTAAAGGTGGTTTTATCACGAGGCATTTTGGCAACCCATCAGAAAATATTCATGCGCTGCAACTCGAGATGACGAAAGTGAATTACATGGACGATGGTGAAATGAATTACAACCAATCGCGGGCAGGTAAAATGCGTGAATTGCTTCAGAAAACTTTTTCGAAGTTGATTGAGCAGTTGATTTGACTATTTTATTTTGTTCAGTTTTGCCCCGGTAAAAAAACCCTCTTTAATCAACGCCATCAGT
>DPLR01000195.1 GCA_003541895.1 Cytophagales bacterium
GACTGCACCAGCTATAGAAGCTTTCTGCTCAATAATGATCGCAATTCCAGCGGCCACCATCATGGCTTCCAATATTTTTTGATCATCGATGGGGTGAATTTCTTGCAACGTGTACAGCACACCGGGCATAATGCCACTGGCCCCTGCTGTGGGTGCCGCCACCACGCGGCCCATACACGAGTTCACTTCTTTGGCTGCAAGTGCACGCGAAATCAACTTCTGAAATTCGGGCGAGAGCACAGTAACCGGATGACGGAAAACTTTCTTCGCGCCATTGTTGATCATGCCCGAACGTGAAGTCATATCTTCTTCTAACCCACTGCGCACGGCTTCTTTCATTACCGTCCATGCTTTCATCAAGCCATCGTTCACGTCTTTTGCCGATCGGTTTTTTTGATCGTGCTCGTATTCGAGAACCGTTTGCGCCAATGAAAAATTATTCTCCAGGCAATATTTCTTCCAACCATCGAACGAATCAAATAAATACGCCATAACCTTAATTTGGTTTGTTGTGCAAGTTACTAACTCTTGGGCATATCGTTTCCGCACTCTGTACTTTCAATTGTTTAATCCTAAAATAGAATTTACTTTTACGCACCGTGAAATTGCGCGCAGTACATATTGCCTCTCTTTTCTTTTTGGTCAGTCTTTTGTTTGCGCAGGTTGCCGTCAATTTTTTCCACCGCAACCACGATGTACATCAAAACAAATCGATAACAGTTCCGCTTAAATCGGGCGAGGCCGGTGTTCAAAAGCACGATGAACATTGTCAAGTGTGTGCCACTGATTTTTTCAACCACGCCTTCCTCCTTTCCATCAATCATTTCTTTAAATCTTCTGCGAATGCAGAAAAAAGGGCGATCGACCCTCCGCAACCAATCCAAACAAGTGCGGCTCGTCCATCGGGCCGGGCTCCTCCTTCTCTCTCTTAACTTCTCTGGTTTCTATTTCCCATCCGGGGGAATTGTAAGGCTACACGCCTTTTCATTTTATTATTTTTTATTTAACTAAATAATTGTTTAGACTTGTCTAAATTTTATGAGTAAATTCTTCACATTAATATTAATATCGACCGCTTTCAGTCTTTCAGGGCAAAATTGGGTATCGGGGATTGTCATGGATGCAGAAACACGCCAGCCCTTGGCGCACTGCCATCTGATTTCACTTCCCTCCAATAAAATTGCCATTGCAGACGAAACCGGCCAATTCAAAATTGAGAGCAACTCAGGGGAGCGCATCGTTTTCAGTTTCATCGGCTATACCTCGGATACGCTCGTTGTTGAAAATGTTTCTACATTTTATTCGGTAACGCTTCAACCCAAGCGCGCAGAACTTGATGAGGTGGTAGTTACCGCCATTGCGCGTAGCAGCTTAATTAAAGAAAACCCCATTTCCATTTTCAATGTCACGCCAAAAATGATTGAGCGTGCCATTGAAAATAATGTGATGGATGCATTGGCAAAAAATACGCCTGGCATGAACACACTCAAAAGCGGGCCCAACATTTCCAAACCATTTATCAGAGGCATGGGCTTCAATCGGGTGCTTACATTGTATGATGGTGTGCGCCAGGAAGGACAACAGTGGGGTGGCGAGCACGGATTGGAAATTGATAACTACAACATTGAACGCGCTGAGGTAATCAAAGGGCCGGCCAGTTTGGTGTACGGATCGGATGCGTTGGCGGGAGTGGTGAGCTTACTTCCTTTCATACCGAATGAATCAGACAAAAAAATTTATGGTAAATGGATTTCCGAATACCAATCGAACAACGGCTTGACCGGAAATGGATTCCGGATATCGCAAGGCACATCGCATTGGTTGTGGGCACTGCGAGGCTCGTATCGGTTGGCAAAAAATTATTCAAATCGAGTAGATGGCACCGTGTACAACACCGGATTTCAGGAGAAGAATATTTCAGGTTTGCTTGGTTACAAAAGCTCCAAAGGATTTACACACTTGAATCTTTCGCTTTACGATAACTTACAAGGCATTCCGGATGGAAGCCGCGATTCACTCAGCAGGAAATTCACGAAACAAATTTATGAGGGCAGCAATGACAACTTGAAAACCCGACCGATCGTTACGGCCGATGAATTGAATTCTTATCAACTCAGTCCGCTGCATCAGCGTATTCAACATTATCGGGCTTACCTAAAAAGTCATTACGAAATTAAAGGCGGAGACATTCAATCATTGATTGCATTTACGCAAAACATCAGAAGAGAATTCAATCACCCAACTGACATTCAACAGGCTGGCACTTACTTGCGGCTCAACACCATCAATTACAGTTTCAGGTACAACGCAGCTGAATCCCACAACATCGAGCTTTCTGTGGGAACGAACGGAATGTTTCAGAACAATAAAATAAAAGAGGCTACGGCTTTTCCGATTCCCGACTATGACTTGGTCGATTTTGGCGCTTACACTTTAGCCAAATGGAAAAATGAAAAGTGGTCCGTGATTGGAGGCGCTCGGTTTGACTCGCGTCAGGTTAAAACAAAAACGATGTACGTAGGTCAAGATTCAAAAACCGGATTTGACATTCAAGTTTCACCACCTGATACCGTGGGTGCTGTCAAACAATTCTCTGCGCTCAATCAAAAATTTCACGGTGTTACGCTCAGTCTTGGTTCAACGTATCAAATCAATTCTCATTTCAATGCCAAGGTTAACTTGTCGCGAGGTTATCGTGCGCCAAGCATGGCAGAAATTGCATCGAACGGACTGGATGCCGGTGCGCACATTATTTACATCGGCAATTCAAATTTTCAATCGGAGTTTAGTTGGCAAGAAGATGTTGGGTTGTTCGCTACTTTCAACGAAGTGGCTGCTTCGGTAAGTGTCTTCAATAAAAATATTCAGAACTACATTTATTTAAATCAAGTAACTGATACGAACGGCCATCCAATTACCGATGCGCAGGGAAATAAAACCATTCAGTACCAACAAGCCTCGGCACAGCTTTATGGACTTGAAGCTACACTGGCTATAAAACCAAAAGCGATTCCGGGTTTAACGTTCAACAATCAATTGTCGGTGTGTTATGGATTCAATCGCAATCCACTATTTGAAAACAAAAAACAGCAAGGCGAATACCTTCCGTTCATTCCTCCCGCGCGGCTCGTAAGCAACCTTACAAAAGAATTTAGTTTGAACTCCAAACGCATCACCAATTTCAGTGCACAGATTGAAGCGGATATCAACGCAACACAAAATCGATTTCTTGCACTTTACAACACCGAGACAAAGACCAACGGTTACACGTTAATTAATGCAGGAACAGCTGCCACTTTTTTCAAAAACTGGCAAGTGCAATTTCAGGTGAACAATCTTTTGGATATTGCTTATCAAAGCAACATGAGCCGCCTAAAATATTTTGAATATTATTCGCAATCGCCCAATGGCGGGTATGGCATCTATGGCATGGGAAGAAACTATTGTGTAAAAATTATATTTTCTTTTTAAAGTGATTTCATCATATTGACAACAAAAAAATGGCGATGAGAATTCTTATACTTTTTATTGGACTAACCGTGAGTGGTTTGTGCTACAGTCAAACAGCGCAAGAGGTG
>DPLR01000506.1:0-1362 GCA_003541895.1 Cytophagales bacterium
CTACCGAAGCTTGTCACTATAAATATTATGTAAATAATGAGCAAGATTATTCCTTCACGTTTGCGTACTTTCGCATTCTGCAGTATATAACTTAAGATAATAGTTGATAGTAATGAAAAGAATACCAAGGCAGAGAAAGCCGATATGTTCACACTGACAGGGGATATCAGGAAAGTCAATCCCAAAATCAAAGTTGTATTTAGGAAACAACTTCCTATGATATTTCCAAGAGCAAGTTCCAAGAATCCTTTTCTCACAGAATCTATGCTTGTTACTAATTCGGGAACACTTGTTCCAAAAGCTACTATAGTGCCTCCAATAATTATTGAGGGAACACCTGCACTTAACGCTATAAAAGACGCTGATTCTACAATAACATAAGCACATGCGACAACTCCGATGAACCCCAAGACTGATTTTGCAACGTATTTTCCAACTTTACTTTTTTCTGCTTCATCAGAAATTTCTTCCACGCTTCCTTTTTTCCTAGCAAGCTCGTATGTATTGTAAAAAAAGATGGCCACAAGAAAGACTCCCACTATTTGGCTTGCATAGCCCATGAAAAGCAGGACCAAGGGAACAAGGGATGAAACTAGGAGGCCAAAATTTAAGCTCCCAACTTCATCGCTAGCCATTTTAGTGAAGAATCCCGTACTTCTAGGATATTTCACCGCCATTATTATGAAGCCTATTCCTAGTATCAAACATATGTTTGCTATGTTTGACCCTAAAACGTTGCCAACTGAAATGCCTATTGTGTCTGGGTTCCAAATAGCAAATATGGCAACGAAAAGCTCTGGAAGAGAGGTTGAAAAGGCAACAAATAAGAATCCAATTTTTGTTTTTCCCAGACCAGTTACACTTGCCAAATTAACTGAATTGGTGATTGCCAAGTTGCTAGCCTTCATTAAAATAAGCAATGTGACGATAAGAACGGCAACGTTTCCCGCTATTCCTAGTGGTTCTAGCACTCTTCATTTCCTCCTTTTGCTTATCAACTTATGTTCCAGTTAAAAACCCTTACTAGAATTGAAAAACTATCCTCCTTCAAAGTAATTGAAGACAAAAATGATGGGACTGATCAACAGCGCGCGGCGCTCGCGGGTTAAAAAGATAGCTTACCTAATCGAGATCTTAAGTAATTGAAAGCGGGGTTCTTTAACGCATTGTCATAGAGAACTCTTAGCATTCTATTATGGTATTTAACAAAACAATATGTTTTTTCGGGTTTACAACCTCTGTCAAGCTTGATTTTTTCCATCGTAAGTCTATAATAAATTTTCTTTACACCATTTTCAATACCCCATTTTATAGGGGTGTAGTAACCTAGGTTGAAATATGAAAAGTCTGTTTTCGTTTGAG
>DPLR01000506.1:1719-3273 GCA_003541895.1 Cytophagales bacterium
TTTTTTCTTTGGCGTACATGTTTAACATGCTAAAAAAATAGGAATCAAAAATTCTCTTTGCGCTCTTGTTATTGTTATATTTCAAAGAAAGATTTGCATATAGATCAGACAATTTTGTTGTAAGATCTTCCAATTCTGATTCTTGTATAGTGACTCCGTTTTCTCTGCATTTTTTGATTTCTCTTCTAGCCTTTCCCCTGGCTTTTGGTTTCAAGCTCTTTAGATAATCCTCAAAACTAGTCCATTGAATATCAAGATAGAGTGTGGTAATTCCCGGCATTTTTTGATACCCGTATTTCTGAATGTTCTCAATCAAAAGTTTATCGAACTCGGAAACGTAAGGAAACTGGCTCTTCAGAATTTTTTGTTTTTTACAAATTGAATCTATTTCCTTGGATAATAGGCTAAAAAATATCTTTTTATCTCGATTATCCGAGAACAGAATCTTGCTACGATAACAACGCGGCGAATAACAACTTAACGCTTTGTTCTGGCGAAAACCTAAATTTAAAAGTCGGGAAAAAAGACCGTTTGAATTTGGTTCAATTAATTCTATGAAAAAAGGAGCAACACACACTAACTTACTTTCACAGTAAACAGCTAGGTAGATTGGTGAGTATTCGTAGGTTTGTTGGGTTTCAAGAGTTTTGAACCACCCGTACGTAAAAAATGGGTCATCGGAAATTGAATCCATCGTACTTTTGCCTATCTCATCTATAGACCGAAAGACTCTGACTTCTTTCCCTGAAAGCATACTTGAGTTTACTTCAGTTTCATTCATATAAATCTGACGAAGCTCCAAAGAAAGAGAAAAAAATTAAAAGTTCAATTGCTGATTCTATAAGAAAAGATACTGTTTGAAGGTGGCTTGATCGACAAAAGTTAAGATTACGGATACCTCTACTCCCGTTTTAGTCTTGGGGTCGAACCACTATGGAAGTCTTAGTGTCACTCGAAGTCTAGGGAGATTAGGCGTTAATGTCTATGTTCATGAACAAAGTGTTAGAGCACCTGTTTTTTATTCAAAGTATTGTCGTGGAAAGTTCGTTTGGAGAGACGCCGAAACATCGCCAAGAAGAACGGTTAACTACCTTTTGGAAATTGCTGAAAAGATAGGTGAACGCTCTATTTTGGTTCCCTATTCTGATGAAAATGCAAATACACTTTCAGAATATACTGACGAGTTGAACGAGCATTTTATTTTTCCCCGTGTTTCAGCTGAAATTGTCAGGATGGTCTCCAATAAAAAGGCAATGCACTTCCTCGCAAAAAGAAACGACGTACCTACCCCTGAAGCATGTTTTCCTGGATCAAGATTGGATTTGGAAAAATACGTTGAGAATACTAGTTTTCCGATGATGCTGAAAACGATTTGCTCGCATTCGCGGACTGGAGGAGGGAACAATTATCTTGTAAAAACGAAAGAGCAGCTTTTCAACTTGTATGATCATTATGAAAACTTTTCCAATCCTAACTTGTTTGTTCAGGAATATATCCCGGGTGGTGATGAGTCTTCATGGATTTTTAATGGTTATTTTAACGAACGGTCAGAAT
>DPLR01000544.1 GCA_003541895.1 Cytophagales bacterium
ACTGAAGGCAGAATTCGAATTATCTTTCGTCTTAGGTCTTGTTACTTAAGCCTTTTGTAAAATTTTAACTGAGCTAACGGCTGTGCAATGCGCGTTTCGCTGATGGTATAAAAGCCAGAATTGTCGTAGGCAAAGCAAATGGCTTCTCCTTGTGGTTCTGGTTTGTAAGGAATTTCCACAGGGTCTTTTTTTAGTAATTCAATGATCGATTTTTCCTTTGATCGTTTCCAATAAAAAATGGTGTTATAATTTTTTATCAGCACCTCACTTGCATCTTTAGATATAGAACCTGAAGTAACCCAATTGAAAGGTAGATCTAAAACTTTGGTCAACTTCAATGTGTCCCTAGGATATGGAAATTTTTGAAAATAGACCCCTACCCTTTCTTCACGCTTCGAGATAATATAAAGATCATTTGAGGTTGGATCAATCAACATGGCTTCGGTGTCGCGTCTGCCATCAGGTAACTTGATTACAAGAGTTTCAACGTTAGTGATTGTTTGCGCAGCTCCTTTTTTTAAATCGGGTTCTTCAAAACGATAGATGTATTTAAAATCATACACAGCCGAGTTATCGCCAATCTCGCCAACATAAACATATTTTTTTCCCTTGATGGGTCCAGGGCCAATAGCAATGTCTTCCCAATCACGATTTTGAATTCCCTGAAGTTTACAAACCATTTTTGTTTGAGCTGTGCTGTCGATCAAATAAACTTCGGCAGGATTATCGCTGTCATTGAGAGTCCAGTAACAGCCTGGGTTTTGAAAACTGACTGCCAGCGCAGAGGCCTCTTCCAATTTTCTTTCCACTTGGCCTTTATCTATTGCCTTTGAAAATAATTTATCGTTGACTGCAAAATGTGTTTTTGTCTGCTTAACCCGGGCTAAACTTTGGCCAATAAAAAAAGTTGCCAGGCTAACTACCAAGATCGTCAACACAATTATCGTTCGCTTCATAGGCCGCCCTTGCTTAATTTTGAAATGATATATGGCAACGAAGCGGCAAAGAAACACATTTTATTTCAAAAAATTCTCAGTAAACCACGACCTCTGTACTATGAAAGTGGGCACAGATGCAGTGCTGCTTGGTGCTTGGGTAACTATTTCAAGTAGCAAACATGTATTAGATGTTGGCACAGGTAGCGGTGTGATTGCGCTGATGCTTGCCCAGCGCACCGATGCGCAAGTTCACATCGATGCCATCGAAATAAATGAAGTTGACGCAAATCAAGCCAAAGAAAATATTTTGAGTTCGCCTTGGCGGGAAAAAATTTCTGTTAATCATGCAAGCCTGCAAGAATTTAGACCTAAGGAGCAATACGATTTGATTGTGAGCAATCCACCATACTTCGTCAATAGTTTGCAGTCGCCCTCACAAACACGAACTCAAGCTAGACACAATCAAGAACTGACTTTTAATGAATTGATTTCAAATTCACTTCGGTTACTGAATCCCACAGGAAGATTAGCGGTTATTCTTCCATTTGCCGAGGGCAATATTTTTAAAACATTGGCTATTGAAAATCAACTTCATCTCATTCGCGAAACTGCTTTCTATTCACGCAGAGAAAAACCGCAAGAGCGTTGGCTTTTTGAATTTAGTTGTGAAGAAGCCGAACTTCAAAGTGATCAATTGCTACTTTACGAAAAGGATTCGATTCAAACAGAGAAGTACATCAACCTGGTGAAAGATTTTTATCTTTAAACTTTTATAAAATTCATTCAAATCATTAGATGAATTATGCGAATTGTACAATGTCGGAGATGAAGCACTATCTATTTTTATTTCTAACATTCCATGCTGTTAATTTGCCTCGCTCAGCTGCCTGGATTGAAAATCAAATGCCATTAGTAAAATAGTAATTGACGCGGAGATGAATGAACCTGACTGGCAAACATCCGATGTTGCTGATCAGTTCAAACAACTATTCCCCTTCGATTCATCGCATGCCGTTGCCCAAACCGAAGTGCGAATGACCTAAAATGACCACTTCACCTATTGGTTCAATCTGTAATCTAAGAGAAGCAAAAGGTAAAAACCGAATTACCAACTTACTCTATAATTTTAGTATGCTAATGAAAATATTTACAGATTCTTAACAATTTTTCTTAATTGACAATCAACACTTTACAGAATTATAGATATATGTTTAAACATATAGTTACGGTTTTGTGTTATGATTGCAAACCAAAATAAAAAATTATGAAAAAAATTAACCTACTAGCTATTGCTGTATTAGTTGCTTCAGCCGGATTTGCACAAACAAACTGGGCTTTAGATCGGGCGCATTCAAAAATTGGATTTAGTGCTACTCACTTTGTGGTTGCTGAAACCGAAGGCGAATTCAAAGATTTTGATGTAAAAGTAAGCAGCACCTCTGATGATTTTAATGGAGCAAGCGTAGAGTTCACTGCAAAAGTTGCATCAATCAATACAGAGAATGAAAGACGCGATGGCCATTTGAAATCGGACGACTTTTTCAATGCTGAAAAATTCCCTGAAATTAAATTCAAAGGAAAAATCGAAAAACAAGGCGCATCCTATGTTTTAAAAGGCGACCTCACCATTCGTGAT
>DPLR01000465.1:0-1003 GCA_003541895.1 Cytophagales bacterium
TGCTGGCTACTATAATTTGGCCCTGCTCGAGTTAGAAGAATATCAGTTGAAAAAAGCAGAAGATGACATTCTCCAATCGGTGGAGATACGAACCCGAATGCAAGATAGCCTGCTGGTGGCCGAATCATGGAAGAGTCTAGTTTTGGTCTATAAGGCCATGGGCGATTTACCCCGTGCACAGAAATACTTGGCGTGGGCCGAAGAGATAGGGCATAGGTACAATAATCCTGAAACACTCATGTTCTGTTACGTGTACGAAGGGGAATTGCTTTACCGGCAAGGCCGCCACGTGAGTGCAATAAAATTGTACGAAAAGGCATTGGATATTCTCCTTGCGCATCCGTTCAAAAGATTTCAAGCGTTAACCTTGTTGCGCCTCGGTGAATCGTATGGCGAGATGGGCGACAATAAGCGTTCACTCGATCATTTGTTGAAGGCGTTGAAAATCTTTGAAGAGCTAAACGAAAAACATGAACAAGCTTTGGCTTACGGTAATATCGGATGGATTTACATCTTCGATCATAATGACTCGCTCGCTCTTTCGTTTGCCAAGAAGTGCTTAGCCACAGCCGAGTCGATTGGGGCCATCGATATGCTTGGGTATGCCAAAAACCTGATGGGCTACATCTCTTTCTCTGAAAAAAAATACGATGAAGCCCTTCGTTATTTTGATGAAGCCTTAGTGTATCGCGAGAAAACAAATAACCGGTTAGACATTGTTGCCACCAGAGAGAACATAGCCTGGGTTTACCAAGAGATGGGTCGCTACAACGAGGCATTGGAGTACCACATGCAAACACTCAAGTCAGATTTAGAGGCTGGCAATGAAGGCGAACTGGCAAAAGACTATAATGGACTCGGACGACTGTACACCAACTTGCACAATTATACAAAGGCAGAAGAATATTTAAACTTGGCTTATGCGCTATCAAAAAAAGTGAAAGTAGCCCCGCAGCAGGCCGACAACTTACGTTTTAGAGCAGAGCTTGCTTTGGCTCGTGGC
>DPLR01000465.1:1273-3830 GCA_003541895.1 Cytophagales bacterium
GAGGCCGTTGGCTGGTATAAAAAATTATTGGCCTTTAATGACAGCCTCGTAAACTTGTCCAACGCTGAAAAGGTAACGGAGTTGACCGCACTCTATGATCTCGATTCAAAAGAGGCAGCGATCCGGTCGCTCAAATCCATTAACGAAGCAAAAGAAAAAGAGATCGTATCACAAAATGCGGCCTTGCGTGCGCAGCGTACCACTCTTCTTTTCTCATTGGTATTTAGCTTGATTCTGTTAGTCGGTGGTCTTGTTTTGTTTCGGTTTTATCAGACCAAAAAACAACTGAACCGCGAACTCGTTGAACTCAACAAAGAAATTCAAGAACAGGCTGAAGAAATACAAACGCAGTCAGAAGAATTGCTCGAAGCCAATGAAGGCCTGGTTCGATTGAATGAAGAACTCAAGGCAACGCAAGAAGAAATTGTGGCCCAAAATGAAGAACTAATACAAAGTCACGAAGAGATTTCAGCCCAACGTGATTTGGTGGCCACACAGAATGAAGCCTTAGAAAAAGCCAAGCTTGTCATTGAAGCACAGCGAAATGAAATTGCCCAACGAAATGAATTCTTGGAAGAGGAGGTAGAGAGCCGCACAAAAGAATTGGTGGCGTACAACAATCAACTCGAGCAATTTGCATTTGTTTCATCGCATAACTTACGTGCGCCAGTTGCCCGTATCCTTGGGCTCACCAATTTGCTCAATACGGTTCAGATTTCTGAAAATGAGCGCCAATACATCCTTGATAAATTACAAGTATCAGCCAAAGAATTGGATCAGATCATTCACGATCTGAATTTTATTCTGGAAATTAAAAAGAACACCTCTGTCGCCATTGATGCAATTGATTTGAAGGAGGAAGTCGAACGAATTAAGGTGAGTCTGGGTCAAGAAATAGAAAACACCAATGCAGAGATTGCCTTTCATTCTGAACATGCACCAACACTTGTTACAGTAAGGCCTTATCTCTATAGCATCTTAATGAACTTAATAAGTAATGCTATTAAATACCGACATCCGAAACGCACCCCTGTGGTTACGATCAGATCAGAAAACGTGGGTGATTTTGTTTTCCTCTCGGTGAATGATAACGGCATCGGCATGGATTTGTCAAAGTATGAAGACAAGCTTTTCAAACTGTATCAGCGTTTCCACACACACGTAGATGGCAAAGGAATGGGTTTGTATTTGGTAAAGACTCAAGTAGAAGCGTTGGGTGGTTCAATTGTGGCCGAGAGTAGAGTGAATGAAGGAACTACTTTTCGTGTTTACCTCAAGAATCAGGTCAACCACGAAATGGTAAGTTGATTACTTTGTATTGATGCTGGATGCCAGACTTTGCTTTAAGTTATCGGAGTTCGCACAATGAGGTACCGCAAAATGTTACTTAACATCTCGCACCAGCACTTGCAAGTTAGTGCGTGACGACTGCTCTAACATAACTCCCTTCAAAGCCCGGTATTCATTGAATATTTTTGAATCATAGTTTTTCACCGTGATCAACGTCAAGCCCGAGTTGTAGTACACTTCAAAGTTTTTGCTGAGGTTGCCAATAAGCTTCATCACTTTGTTCTCGCGGAAATCGACACAAAAAGAAAAGGAGATGGCTGAATTTTGCATCAGGTTTATTTTCATTCCGCTTTCGCTGATGGCATTAAATATTTTTCCCAATTGCTCCTCGTTTATAAAAGTGTAGTCCGTGACTTTACACGAGATCAAGCACTGGTTTTCTTTGTGAACAATGAGTGGAGGAAGTTTATCCACATGGCACTCGTGAATCTTGGTGCCTACCAACCCCGGATCTTTAAAACTTTTTACGAGCAGCGGAATTAACTTGTTAGCTAAAGGCTTCACTGTTTTGGGGTGAATAACGGAAGCTCCGTAGTAGGTCATCTCAGCTGTTTCTTTGTACGGCAACTCTTCGAATACAATGGCATTTGGAATTCGCTTGGGGTCTGCACTCATCACTCCGGGTACATCTTTCCAAATGGTGACGGAATCAGCAAGGAGGCAAGCCCCAAAAATCGCTGCCGAAAAATCGGATCCTTCTCTTCCTAACGAAACCGTTTCATTTTTTGAATTTGCACCGATAAAACCTTGCGTGATGATGATTTTATTTTCGAGCAAGGGCTTAATGCTTTTGATTTTATTTTCAGTTTCCGCCCATTGTACTTGTCCTTCGCGAAAAGTGTTGTCGGTTACAATAAATTTTCGGGCATCGATCCATTCGGATGCCAATCCTTCCTGAAGCAAAAAATGATGAACCATAATGGATGAAATCAGCTCGCCAAAGCCAATCACTTGATCATACACATAGTCGTACTCGCCCACCAAACTGGCAGCTTCAGCCAATTGTTTGAACCAAACGTTCAACTCACTTTCAATATCTACTGATGTGTTGAAAAGCTCTTTTACAATTTGAAGGTGAAAGTTTTTTAATTGGACGAAAGGCTCGTTAAAAGATTTGCCAGCCTGACTTAATGCAATAATTTTTTCGAGCTCGTTGGTAGTTGACCCTATAGCCGACACCACCACCAAAAGGTCTTTCTCAGCGTTT
>DPLR01000680.1 GCA_003541895.1 Cytophagales bacterium
GTGCTTCTATGATGCTTTCAATATCAAACCCATTATGATCAGGGAACAATTGATCTTCAGATGCAATCACTGCTAACCGAATATTCGGAGACATTTCTTTGAAGTCAACATAGTCACGCGTTAGTCCGTAGCCACTCACCCAACTCGACAATTGTGTGTAAGTAATTGGCGGGTCAACCCATTTCAGCAAAAGAATGTAGACTAACTGAGCTACGAAAAGAATGATAAAAATGCGCAAGGCTATTTTACCAATCTGTTGTAATTTTTTCTTTAAAGCCATTGAAAGACAAAATTCAAAAGAATGCCACTATTTCTTACCGATCACATAGTATAAAATTGGGCCGATCAGCGGCAAGAAGATAACGGCAATAATCCACAATATTTTTTTCTCGGTGTCCTTGTTGCTCTTGAGTATATCAAGAATTACAACAACATCCAGAATTAAAACGGCTAGCGAAATGAGTCTGCTCATTGAAATAGATTTTAGTTGGCATCCAAAATTTTAAATAGCTGATCCAGATTGGGAGTTACGATAATTTCAGTTCTGCGATTTTTTTGTTTGTTGGCTGCATTGTCGTTTGCTGCCACCGGAGAAAACTCGCCTTTGCCTGCAGCTGTAACCTGACTTGGAGACATACCGCCCTTGATCAATATTTTTGTAATTGAAGTGGCTCGCAATACACTCAAGTCCCAATTGTCCTGAAAGTATTTTGTCTTCTGAGAAATTTGAACATTGTCGGTGTGCCCTTCAATCATTACGTGAATGTCTTTCTGGTCTTTGAGTGCCTTGGCCAATTGTTGCAACGCACCTTCTCCTTTTTTATCGACCACAATACTTCCTGAGCCAAATAACAATTGTTCAGCCAATGAAACATAAACCTTTCCATTTTTCACTTTCACGGTAAGGTCATTCTCTTTAAAGTTTAACAGCGCACCACTTATTCTATTTTTTAAATCTTGAACGGCTTTGTCTTTGTTGGACAGCACTTGTTCGAGTTCCTTTACTTTTTTCTCGCGCTCCGATAAACTGTTACTAAGCGAGTCGTTTTGCTGTCGTGTTTTCTCAAGATTATTTTGGATGGCAAGTAACTGATCACGCTGCTGTGCTAAGTCTTGGTTAAGTTTTCCGCTCTTGTTCAATGACATTTTATAATTGGCATTGAGCTTTTCGTATTCATTATTCAAGTCAGCTAATTTTTTAGAAGAGCTTTGAAGGTTGGTGGCGATGCTGACTGAATCTTGTTTCAATTTTTTTAGTGACTCATTCAATTTTTCAAGTGAGGAATTGGCCTCATCTAATTTCTTTGATTTGTCGGCCAGCTCGCTTTCGGCTTTTATTTTCTGTGCCAGCATGTCGTCAAATTTTTTCTTGGGCACAATGCAGGATAATGTAAGAATGGAAAAGGTGAAAAAAAGAAGTATTCTTTGCATAGCTATAAATTTATCTTTAAAAAATTAATTCCCTTGATTTTGTCGAAGGCTATATCAGCGGAAACAAGTGGCAAGTCATATTGAATTGCCGTTGCGGCAATGAAAGCGTCAGCAATCTTAAGTTTGAACTTCTTACGGATTTCAATGACTTCGTCTTTTAGCTGAGAAGAATATTCTATCACACGACAAGAATCAATAAATTTTTTGATTAGGCCTTTTTCCTGTTCACTCAATTGTGGCCACGATAATAATTCGATTTCTGTGATGAATGAGATATTTATGATTTGATTGTCCAATAATTTAGTGACATAAGGAACACCGCGCAACGCGTAGATCACGGCATTGGTATCCACTAACAGGTTATCTGTCATCTCTCATCTGACGTTGAATTTCCAGCGGATCTCCTTTCCAAGAAAGTTTGCCGGCAAATTTTTTTATGTCCATCACTTTTCGTTTCGTATTTTTTGTTTTCAAAACCTTTGAGATTTCTTTCCGAGTAGTTTTTTTCGTGATGATAGTCATATCCTGAGATTGCTCTACAAATATCTAAAATTAAATGCTACTTTTCATGACTAATTAAACTCAAACACGTATGGAAGGCATGCTCAAACCCGGATCATTCAAAGACAAAACCATTATCATCACTGGGGGTGGCACAGGCCTCGGTCGCTCGATGGGAAAATATTTGTTAGAGCTAGGCGCGAATCTGGTGATCACCAGTAGAAAAAAAGAAGTTCTTGACAAAGCAGCCGCTGACCTAGAGCGTGAAACCGGAGGGAAAGTTTTAGCCGTTGCTTGTGACGTGCGCAAGTACGAAGAGATTCAAAATGTAATCAATGAAACCGAAAATCGATTCGGTAAAATTGACGCTGTGTTGAACAACGCTGCCGGAAATTTTATTAGCCCCACCGAGCGACTATCGCATCGGGCGTTCGATATTGTTGTTGACATTGTTTTGAAAGGAACGTACTACACCACTCTTGCAGCTGGAAAAAATTGGATTGCAAAAAAGCAGCCTGGCATCTTTTTAAACATTGTTACTACTTATGCATGGACTGGCTCAGGTTATGTAGTTCCGTCCGCTTGTGCGAAAGCAGGCGTGCTCGCATTGACAAGATCACTTGCAGTAGAATGGGCGAAATATAAAATCAGGAGCAATGCCATTGCCCCCGGACCGTTTCCAACAGAAGGTGCATGGAGCCGATTGCTGCCAGGTGAACTCGTAAAAAAATTTGATCCGGCTCAACGCATTCCACTCGGCCGAGTGGGCGAGCATCAGGAGTTAGCAAACCTTGCAGCTTATCTTCTTTCGGATTATTCAGCTTATGTGAATGGCGAAGTAATTACCATTGATGGTGGCGAGTGGTTGAAAAACGGAGGCGAGTTCAGCCACTTAGAAATGGTGCCCAATGAAATGTGGGATATGCTGGAGAAGATGCGGGGAAAATAAAATCGGAATTTTCAGGATTGGCGAAATGAAGGTCTTTGTGTTTATCTTGGTTTTGCTTTTTGGAAAAGCCGTTGGACAAACTAATTGCACACTCCGCAAAAATCAAGACAGCATCAAAGTTTTTACTTGCCATACCGATTCGAGCAAATTCAAATCAATCATTGCTGAGTTTTCAGTTCACACTTCACTCACTTCACTTTCCGATTTTGTTTTAGATATACCAAAATACACGCAGTGGCAATTTAACACGGTTGAATCCAAAATCATCCAAAAGATTTCAAGTACAGAAATAATTTATCGCACGGTGGTTGAGGCCCCGTGGCCGGTAACTGATCGCGACATGGTGGTGCGCATCAAATCTGAATTTACTGATCAGAAAACACTAAAGATCATGACCGATAGCCAATCGGATATCGTTCCGATCAATGAAGGATTGGTTAGGGTTCCATCTTCTCATGCCGAATGGTGGGTGAGAGAGAAGTCAAAAAATTATCTCGAAGTAAAATACACTATGCAAATCGATCCTGGTGGCTCGGTGCCTGCGTGGCTTGTTAATTGGGTGTGTGCCAACGCGCCTTACCAATCGTTCATAAACCTGAAAGCAAAACTTGAAAAGAAGTAGCTAGCTAATCACCTGCTTCTCGATCAGCAGCATGAGGATGTGAATAATTTTGATGTGCACTTCTTGAATGCGATCGGCAAAGCCATGATGTGGCACACGCAATTCAACATCGGCTAATGGCGCAAGCTTACCGCCATCTTTTCCTGAAAGGATAATCACCTTCATTCCTTTTTCTTTGGCGGCCTCGGCTGCGCGAATAATATTCATTGAATTACCACTGGTGCTTAAACCTAGTAGCACATCGCCTTTGTTACCGAGAGCCTCGATGTAACGTGAAAAAATAAATTCATAACCATAGTCATTGCTCACGCACGAAATATGACTTGGGTCTGAAATACAAAGAGCCGGAATCGGTCTGCGGTTTTCGCGATAACGACCGGTGAGTTCCTCGGCAAAATGCATGGCATCGCAGTGCGAACCACCATTTCCACAGGAGATGACTTTGCCTCCGTCCTTAATAGACGCAGCAATAATCTTTGCAGCTTCCTCAACCAAAGCAATGTTATGCTCATTGCCCATGAATTTATTCAGCACTTGAGCCGCTTGTGTAAACTCTGAAAGAATGACTTCGCGAAAGTCCATGACAGGTTATTCTTTGGGTATTTTTTTGGAGTCGATGCGATAAAGGAAAAACTCAATGATCAAAAACACTACACCCACCAACGCACCGTATTTGAACCAAGCTATCTTCTGAAACATCTCAAACAAAAAACTCAGATCGTCTCTTTTACTTTCGATAAAGATCGTCATCAGGAAAACAAATAACTGATACAATCCAAAAAGACACAAAAAGACAATTCTGCGAATGCTCATGAACCCATGTTTAAGGTGGTAAACTTATGCTTTTGTAATTTATGCAAAAATGTAATTCGTATCAAAACCTTGCATGTTAAGCGGTTTTCTGGATGTCGACCAGCTTCTTGTAAATACCATTGTGTAAACTGAGGCTTTCGTGAGTGCCGCGCTCCACAATTGCGCCCTGCTGCACCACTAAGATTTCATCGGCATGCTGAATGGTACTTAACCGATGGGCAATCACAATGGAGGTTCTATTCTTCATCAAGTTGAAAAGAGCTTCTTGTACGAGCTTTTCAGATTCAGAGTCAAGTGCTGAGGTAGCCTCGTCCAAGATCAAAATCGGAGGGTTTTTCAATACCGCTCGTGCTATGCTCAGGCGTTGTTTCTGCCCGCCCGAAAGTTTAGAGCCACGCTCACCGATCAACGTTTGATATCCGTTTTCGGTCTGCATGATAAAGTCATGCGCGTTGGCAATTTTCGCGGCTTGAATCACAGCCTCTTCACTGATGCTAGGGTTTCCGAAAGCAATGTTATTGAAAATAGTGTCGTTGAATAAAATTGATTCTTTTGTAACCACGCCCCTCTGTTTTCGCAGCGCTTCCATTTTAT
>DPLR01000422.1 GCA_003541895.1 Cytophagales bacterium
CGATTTAAAATCGAAAATAGTTTTTTGTGTTGTAATAGCAAACCTTTTGAACGAGTTCACCTGCCAGTGAAATATCGTTGGGAATTCTACCTCTATCCATTTCGTTTCCAACAAAGTTGCAAAGTATCCTTCTAAAATATTCATGACGAGGAAACGAAAGAAAGCTTCTTGAATCGGTAACCATACCAACAAATCGCGAAAGCAAACCCATGAGTGAAAGCGTGCGGAGTTGTTTTTCCATTCCATCGATCTGATCGTTGAACCACCACGCAGAGCCCCATTGAATTTTGCCGGGCACTGAGCCATCACTAAAGTTACTGATCATCGTGGCAAAGACTTCATTATCTGCCGGGTTCAAATTGTAAAGTACGGTTTGCGCCAATTGACTGGTTTGATCTAATCGATCCAAAAATTTTGAAAGGCCGATGGCTTGTTGAAAATCTCCGATGGAGTCGTGACCGGTATCGGCTCCCAATTTTTTGAAGATGCGAGAGTTATTGTTGCGCGAGGCTCCGAGATGAAATTGCTGCGACCAATTTTTAGCGTGATACAATCGGCAAAGATTCAACAACACGGCCGCTTGTAATTGATTTCGTTCAAGTAAACTTAAATGACTTCCATTCCGGATTTTCTTGAAAATGTTTGGCGCATTCAACAAACATTCGTCATCAAAATACAAATATTGCAACCCATGATCGGACGCACGACAACCCAACGAATCAAAAAAATCAATCCGGTTTTTTAGCGCTTGCAACAGATCTTCAATACTGTCAATAGAAATTTTTGCGGTTGTCGAAAGTTTTTCGAGATAGGAATTATAAGCAATTGGATCTTCTGTTGAATACGATTTGTCGGGCCGGAACGTGGGATACATTTTAAACGCAACCGACTGCTTTGCGAATTGCTGATGGTACCTCAAATCATCTGCCGGATCATCGGTGGTGCAGATTACCTCTACCTTCATTTTACTAAGCAAGGCTTGCGTACTGAAGGTTTCATTTTGCAATAGGAAAGACGCTTGCTGATAAATCTCTATGGCGGTATGCTGATTTAAAAGTGTATCGATTCCAAAATATCTTTTCAGTTCAAGATGCGTCCAATGATAGAGTGGGTTCAACAATGTTTGCGGAACAGTTTTCGCCCACGCTAAAAATTTTTCATCCGGAGGCGCATCCCCTGTACAATATTTTTCATCGAAGCCATTGATGCGCATGGCGCGCCATTTGTAGTGATCGCCTTCAAGCCAAGCTTCCGTAAGGTTGTTGAACTTTCTATTCTCAGCAACATCTTTTGGCGATAGGTGATTGTGGTAATCAAGAATGGGCAAGGGCGAAGCATACTTCGCATACAAGTCAATTGCCTGATTGCTGTCTAAAAGAAAATCATCGCTTAAAAAGTCTTTGCTCATTTATTGATTCATCGAATGTAAAATTCCAAGTTCGAGTCCGCGCAATTCTGCCAGCCCGCGCAATCTACCAATGGCAGAATAGCCCGGATTCGTTTTCTTGTTTAAGTCATCTAACATTTGATGACCGTGATCAGGCCTGAATGGAATTGCTTCGTTTCTTTTTTGCTGTTGCATTACCAGTGCCTTCATCACGGCTGGCATATCTACATCACCTTCCAAATGATCGGCTTCAAAAAAATTTCCATCGGCATCGCGCTTTGTGCTGCGCAGATGAATGAAATTGATTCTATTTCCCAGACGTTCAATCATTCCAACCAAATCATTGTCGGCCCGAACGCCATACGAGCCTGTGCAAAAACAAAGCCCGTTACATTCTGAATCAAAGGCTTCAATAATTTTTTTTGCGTCATCTTCTGTGCTTACCACTCGCGGCAATCCAAAAATCGGATACGGAGGATCATCCGGATGAATGGCCAATTTTACGCCAACTTCTTTTGCTGTTGGGGCAACGGCCTGAATAAATTCGTACAAATGATTTCTCAATTCTTTATCTCCGATATCAGCATATTCATCCAACACATTTCTAAATTCATCGAGCGTGTAACCTTCTTCTGCCCCGGGCAGTCCAGCCAGAATATTTTTCTGAAGAGATGCTTTTGAGGCAGAATCCATTTTCAAAAAATAATTCTCGGCTTCTTGTATTCGCTTCGGTGAATATTCTTTCTCTGCATTTTTTCTTTTTAAAAGAAAAAGATCAAACGCTGCAAAGGCGGTGGCATCGAACCGCAGGGCCTTCGAACCATCGGGAAGTTCATAAGCTAAATCGGTTCTTGTCCAATCGAGTACGGGCATGAAGTTGTAGCATACGGTTTTAATTCCACACTGCGCGAGATGGCGAATGCTTTGCTGATAATTTTCAACAAGGCGCTCGTATCCTTTCTTTTTCTTCTTGATGTCTTCATGAACAGGAATGCTTTCGACTACGCTCCACGTCAACCCTGCTTTTTCAATTTCAGATTTCCGTTTCAAAATTTCTTCGACACTCCATATTTCACCATTGGGAATGTGATGCAACGCAGAAACCACACCCACCGCGCCTGCCTGCCGCACATCGCTTAAGCTCACGGGGTCATTCGGACCAAACCATCGCCAAGTCTGCAATAATTTTTTATGTGCGGCTTTTGAATTCATCATTCTGTTTTTATTCGTTCCCAGGTGGGAATCAGCAGTTGAACAATTCCTAAGGCCAACAGATAATTTACGCTGGCCATCATAAACAAAGGTACGTAACCAAATTTTACCCGGATCAATCCTGCAGTAGAAGCCAATAGAATTCCGCTGATCGCACCAAATGTTCCTCCTATTCCGATCACCGAACTCACATTGCTTTTCGGGAAGAGATCGGAGCCCATGGTATAAACATGTGTTGACCAACCTTGGTGCGCTGCTGTTGCTAACGCGATCAATGCTACTGCTACGTAAATACTGTTAGTAGTGGAAGCAAACACAATAGGCGTAACACTCAGTGCGCAGATCAGCATTGTGGTCTTGCGTGCTTTGCCAATTTCCCAACCCTTGCTGATGAATTTTGATGAAAGCCAGCCGAAGAAAATACTTCCGGCATCGGAGATCAGATAAATTAATAAAAACGGAATGCCGATATTTTTTAAATCCAATTTCTGATCGAGTGATTCATTCGAGTTGAAAAAATCGGGAAGCCATGTGAGGTAGAAATACCAGATCGGGTCAGGAAAAAATTTACAAGCGATCAGTGCCCAGGTTTGTTTGTAGGCCAGCAATTTTTTCCACGAGACTTTTTCAGTC
>DPLR01000144.1 GCA_003541895.1 Cytophagales bacterium
CTGTGATGATATTCGTATCGTTAATTTGGAATACGCTGCGCTCAGGCGCCCAACGGACAAGAATTAATCGATCCCGAAGTTGATCAATATTATTGCTTGTCAAGCAAGATGCAATTGAACCAAGTATTTGTGAGACATTTGGGTCGCTCAAGGAGTATCCAAGGAAAAAGATGGGATGCTCTACAAAAATTGTGAGCAACTTCGCTGCTAAATATGGATTTCTTGAATGATAGCTCTCGTAATCGTTTGCGGTCACTATGAGCGAATTTGGTGAAGTGCAACATCCATGAATCTTATAAATTTCGCCTACTGCCTGGGTCGAAGAGAATAGGAGCTCTTCTTGCCCAATAAATTTTTTATAATCTGGGAAAAGATCTTCCAATAGCAAGTCCCAATTGGTTGTAATAATACCATCTATAGTCGCGTTTTGAAGAGTTTCGAGTTCTTTTTGAAGATCCGGTTGTTTAGTAATGCATTCACTCTGTTTATCAATTAGTTTGGCTATCTCAATTTTAAGTGCAGATTCCTTATTAATGGCCTCAGCCTTAAAATTTTCTCGAGATTCGGCAAATTCATTTGAATCCCACCATTTTAAATGCAAATCCTTTGCAATCTCAGTTGCGATTTGAGGTTCCTTCCCATCGCCACTTGCTCTATAGTATTCGTAAGGACGGTCGGTTAAAGCACTCATCCGTTTTAGAAGTCCTGTCCAGTCATCAATCTCAAGGTACCTTCGAGGTAATCCTGAGCCAACAAATAAAAAAGGTGCAGTATGAAACTGACTAAGGTGTTCGATAATTTTAGATTTAAGTGACATAAGCGCCTCAAGTTTTAAATCTGATATGAAGGAATCAGCGAGAGCCGGATTTTCACCGATCAGATATACATTGATTGATTCATGGGTATGAGTCTTTAGTGTGACTCCCTTTTGGTATAACTTAATCCCCAGCCTATAATAAGCAAAGTGCTTTCAAGGTTTGAAATAATTATCTATCATTTTTTTACTATTAGAAATTATTTCTCCAATAATCTTAATGCGTGATTCCATATCAATCTTTTCAACTAACCGCATCTCTTCTTTGATGGGCATAAAAGACTTGAATATTTTTTCTGATATATCGGCAAGATTATCGCGTTTTGCTTCATGCCCTGCGCCAACAATCTCAAAATAAATAGGCCACACAGCCGCCTGTGGTTCATTTATATCAAGCAAATATTCTACAGTTCTAAGATGTGCTTTGTAGGTTTCTACAGACTCCTTTGGAAAACCGCATGTGTCAAAAATTTTAAGGGCTGTATTTAATGCTATATTTACTTTTTCGGCATTAAAACCCTCGGCCCCCAAAATCCTGTTTACTAAATCGGGGAAGTCTTCGATGCCGAGATCTTTTGAATTATTTCTGCAATATAGATATGAACGGCAATGGGTGACCGGCCTGTTTAAGATTACAGAAGGAATGTTAAAAGCATGTCTGACAACTAAAAAAATTTGTGTTAGCAGATTGTCAAACTTATCACTAGCTATTGATTTTTTTAATTCATCAAAATTGTTTTCAACAATCTTTAATTGATTCAATGCCCTCGTCTTTATTAGGTCAGGGCGCGAATGTTCCTCTCTCAATACCCTTTGAATATTGCCGAAAAAATCCTCAGGATCAAACCAGATCCTTGCTATTGCAAGGTCACAAACTGAAGGAGAAGTTTCAAGCAAGGTCTTGACGTCATACATCTTCTTTTCCACAAATGCCCATTCAAAAACGACATCATCTGCGATTATTCTGGTAACCTCTGGAGGGAGCTTATTTGACGCAGGATATCCGGGGGCAATAAAAGCTATATCAAAATCAGAGCCATAAACCATGTCCCTTCTAGCAAAGGAACCGCTGCTATAAGCTGCTATAATGCTATCGTATTTTTTTACTATTGAGCGAACAATATCCTCAGCTGTTTTAATTAATCTGTCGTAATCTTTTGTGAGTCCATCATTCATGGCAGCAAGCTCCTGACTTTGAAGGATAAGGATGCGCGTTAGGGAACAGTCTTTATCGCGTCATGTTTATGCGCTTTTTCAGTTGTGCGTCATTAGATTTCCAGGTAGTCTTTCTCTTTATATGGTTTAAAATCCATTTTATGCCAAAACGCTGTCGATACTTCATTTGCTATAGCCACTTCAATCTCTATACGATTTATTCCTTTTTCAATAAACCATTTTTTAGCCATATCAAACAGATGCTTTCCAATACCATATCTCCTCCATGCTGATGCAACGGCCAAATCGTTGATTAACCCATATCTCTTTAATTCAAAGGCTGGAGGATAGACCTGAATAGTTGCGAGGATATGTGCGACCACCTCTCCGTTTGTATCTGCGACATACACAATTGCATCATCTTTATTCAGGTTCCCCTTTATGAATTTGCCAAAATTCTCGGGGCCTTCCTTGGAGCGTGAAAAAAACGGGTCCCTGAATTTGTGGAAGTCTATAAACTCTTTCCACAACTCAATCATTTTTGGGATGTCCTGCTCAGTTGCTTCGTGATATTTTATTTCGCTCATCAT
>DPLR01000562.1 GCA_003541895.1 Cytophagales bacterium
GATTTTATTGCCTCAAGAAAAGTTTTATCCGGAGTGGTAAAAATTCGTGCCTCAATTCGAGAACCGGCTTTATACTTATCAAGGTGTTCGTTATAGTATTTGCGCTGCCCCACAGAGTCGTCTGAAGCTTTGTTCCAAACTTCCTTTTCTATGATTTCAAAAAGTAAAATCCCTTCGCGGTATTCACTCATCAAATATTGAAAGTCGGGGTTTTCTTTTTTTATTTTTTCGTCTTCGGCAGCGTCCGTTTTTTCATCTACAAACGAATTGTACAATTGGGTGAGGTAACCCGTTGGCGAAAGCTTGCTTGTAGCCTTGTGCTGCATTACCCAAGCAACAAAATCTCCAGTGGTAAAACCTTTTCCTCCAATAGTATATAGATTCGTTTTTTTCAATTCATCCGAAAGAACAATTTTCCACTTTCCTTTCAAGAGGCTTGAATCAGCTAAGTTTATGAGTTTGCTTTTGGCCTCCGCATTTTCTTTAAAGCCTAAATCTGTTTTCCGTTTTACAGCTAATAAATTTTCAGAAATCTTTAATCGCTCATCGCGGGAAACTTTGTTTTTCAATTGAGCTTCTAATTCTGAAAACGGAGGCAGTGGTATTTTTCTCTCCAACCGAATAATATGCCACCCGATGTTGGATTGAAATGGATCTGAAATTTCTCCTGGTTTTTGAAGAGCAAATGCGGCCGCTTCAAATTCGGGAACTGATGAAATACCATTTAAACCAAACGGACGAAGTTTGCCTCCATTGTTTTTGGTATTGTTGTCTTCTGAATTTTCTTTCACCAACTCATTCCAACTTCTTCCGCTTTTAAGCTGATCGTACATTTCAAAAATATGATCTTTTACTTTCGCCTCGTTTCCTTTAGACGTTCGCAATAAAATATGCGAAACTTCAACTTCACCTCGAGCATCTTTTTTATCTAGAACTTTAATTATATGATACCCAAACCTGGTGCGAACAATGGGCGATACCTCTCCAACTTTTGTTTGATAAGCAACTTTCTCAAACGGATAGACCATCTGCATTGCTGTAAAATAACCTAGGTTGCCGTTATTGTATTTTGCCGAAGGATCTTCACTAAGTTCTTGTGCAAGCTTTTCAAAGTCTTCACCGTTTTGAATACGGGTTTTAATGTCATTGATTTTATTATAGGCCTTCAACGTATCTTCAGGAGCAGCATCTTGTTTTGCTTGTATGAGAATGTGCGCAGCCTTTACTTCGTATTTTAAATTCTGGTAGGCTTCATTGGTCAGTTTATTGAGCAAGTCTTTCTCTGCACGGTAAGGCTTTTTCAGCTCATCAGAATACGTTTTTAATTCCTTTTTGAATTTAGCCGTGGTATCATAACCGCGCAGATGCGCTTCATTAATTTTCAATTTAAAGTTCACAAACAGATTCAAATACTCCTCAATCTTCTGTTCGCTAAAATCTGATTTGGAGGGATGGTTCTTTTTGAAAAGATAGACAAACTCTCGGGTAGAGGTTGGGTTCTTGTCAATGGTAAATAAAATTGGATTCGGGTTTTGGGCGAATGCACTTTGGGCAGAGATCAATAAAAGAACAAAGAATACGGCCTTCTTCATATAAGCTAAAAATTCAGGGTGCAAAGATAATCCTTTGAGGGAAAGTGGGATTATACTGTTTTGGTCAGTCGGCAGATATTTCGGCCACCTTCTTTGGTGTACTCAACTTTGTCCATAATTGATTTCACCAATCGGATTCCGATACCGCCCTTGCGTTTATCGTGGATCAGGTTTTTGAGTTCCGGTTCGCTAAATTGATTTATGTCAAACGTAGAGCCATCATCAATTATTTCAAATACAAATGTATCTGGGTGAGAATGCTCTATTCGCAACTCCAAAAAATCATCGGGGTTGCAGTGGTGGGCATGGATCATCACATTAGAGCACATTTCATCCAACGCCAACACAATTGAGCTAATGAGTAGCTCAGACACGTTGTTTTCAGCCAGCGTTTTGCGAACAAAGTCGCGAATGCCCTTTAAGTTTGAGAGGCTACACCCTATGTTATACCGATAATTCATTCACCAACTTCAAAGCCTCCGTTTTATTTTCCCTGATGTGCAACAAATCCGACAACCCGAGGATTTCGAATGTGTTGGCCACTTTCTCTTTCAAGCCAAAAAGCACCATATGGATTTTTTTCTCGCGAAATTCTTCGATGTATGACATAAAGACACCGAGCCCTGCCGAAGAGATGTATTCAAGTGCTCGGCAATCCACTAAAATCTTTTTAAACCCTTCACCCACACTTTTGGCTATGGCAAAATCGAGCTCAATGGAAGAGCTGGCATCTATTTCACCGATCACCGCTATGATGTCGGCTCCGCCTTCTTGCAATCGTTTAATACCAACCATATTTTTTTAACGGTTAATTGACATTTTAGTTATCCCTTAAATTTTACAATCATCAGCGTGTAATCGTCATTGAGTTTATTTGACTCCGAAAACTCATACAATCTTTTGATAATATTTTCTTTTACATTGGCAGCCGTTTGATTGGGCACCTCATTCAAAGCTAGCGCTAACCGATCATTACCGAATTCTTCTCCTTTCGAATTCTTTGCTTCTGTAATTCCATCCGTGTAAAGAACCATTATATCTCCGGCCGAATAAGTAAGCTCGTTAGTCTCCACATAGTTACTGTAATCTTTACTTCGAACCATCCCTAAGGCAGCGCCTCTATCTTTCAAAAACTTTGATTGGTTATCACCGGAATGAAAATAGAGAACAGCGCAGTGACCTGCACGCGAG
>DPLR01000450.1 GCA_003541895.1 Cytophagales bacterium
TCATTTGGCTTTAGCTCCTAAACCGCGCTACGTCACATGCACAAGGCGTTGCCAGCCATAGGGTCCGACAAAGTAGTTTTTCAAACGGACACCTAACCGATTATCTACCGGGAAGAAGGAATACTTTTTAAACCCGTATATTTTCTGACATCTGACAATTTTCTGCTATGACGAATACTATTTTATTGAGATTTATGACTAAGATCATTTTTTTCTACCGGTAGCTTGACGATCTTCTGACTCAGAGATCTAAAATGTCGACTGAACTAACCCATACTGAATCAATAGGACTACTTGTAGCCGACCATGTTTCCGCCATGCTTGCTTACTGGGACAAAGATCTGATCTGTCGGTTTGCAAATGCCGCATATAGAGATTGGTTCGGTAGAACACGTGAAGAAATGGTTGGCAAAATCACCATTAAAGAATTACTTGGTCCCATCTATGATCAAAACCTACCTTACATTTCAGGCGCCCTGGAGGGCAAACCTCAGACTTTTGAAAGAGAAATACCGACTCCAAGCGGGAGCGTACGGCATTCTATCGCCAACTATTTTCCTGACATTGTAAATGGAGAGGTCAGAGGCTTTTTTGTTCATGTAGCCGATATTACCAATTTGAAACTATTGGAAAGAGAGTTAATTAAATCAAATGAAGTAATAACCGATCAAAATAAGCGTCTATTAAGCTTTGCCAATATTGTTTCGCATAATCTAAAATCTTATGCTGGAAATCTCAAATCAATACTCGAGTTATTTCTAAGGTCGAAATCTGAAGAAGAAAAAAAAGTCATGCTAAATCACTTACAAAGTATTTCAAGTGGGTTTAGTGCAACGGTAAGCCATTTGACCGAAATAGTTGAAGTACAAAATCAGTTAGAATTAAGATTGGAACAAATCAATCTTTATGATTATGTGAAACGAACAATAGATGTTCTGCGAGTAGAAATTGATTTAACAAATTCAATTTTCCACAATAACGTCAACAGCAATCTAACCCTGCAGACAAATTCGGCTTATATGGAAAGTATACTTTTAAATCTTCTGACAAATGCAATTAAATACAGGCATTCTGAGAAAAAGCTTGTGGTTGAAATTGACGCAGCCTTAAAAATCAATGAATTGCAACTAATAGTTAAAGATAACGGACGGGGTATTAATCTAGAAAAACATAAGAATGAAATCTTTGGTCTTCATAAAACCTTTCATGGAAATCCTGATGCTAAGGGAGTTGGATTGTTTATTACAAAATTGCAAGTAGAAGCACTGAACGGACGAATTGAGGTTAAAAGCAAAGAGAACGAGGGAACATCTTTTATTATTCATTTTCCAATTCGTGACAATTGACAATATGTAAACAATAGCGAATCAAAGCAGTGAATGACCCTACGGCTGGCAACAAAATGTTTCTGCAATGGCGGGGTTCGGTGTCCTCATTACTTTCGGTTTCTTTATTTAAATTTATCACGTGGGACAGGGCGCAACTGGTCGGCCTTAACATTTCGCTTCGCTCCCTTGTTAAGGCCTCCTATGCCCGCCACTGCAGAAACACAAACGTTGTGCGTCATGCTTGCTGGACAATATGGAACAAGGAATAAAAATAAAAGTAATAAGAGAGCCAGATGACGATGGACTGTATGAGTACAAAATAAGTTTATCAAACGGGGACACATTTGCGTCATTGGACTTTTGGGGTTACGCAGACGACTTCAGAGAATTTGGAGAAGGCTTGATGAATTTCCCAAATGGACTTAAGGATGTAGTGACTTATGAATTAGGTGAAGACAAGATTGACGGACAAATGAAGTGGGCTTACTACGCGCTTCTTAAAGTATTTTGCTTTAAGGCTTCTGGACAATCCGTAATAAATGTAATCATTGACAACCATGCCGACATTCCCGACTATCAACGAAATGAGTTCTATATTAAATCAGAACCTGCTGCAATCAATAGACTCGGAGAAAAACTCAAAGGCTGGTCACCTGACAAAGAAAAAGAATTAACATGGGACTCGAATGGACTTGAGTAAGCAAGCACGAACACACAACAGTGTGCATGTGCCATAGCGCTGGTGCAGTGTTGTGTTTTAGTTTTGTTTTCATAATTTAGTTTCGGTGTGTGGGACAAGACGCAGCAGGTCGCTAAAGCTATTCGTTCCTCATTTGGCTTTAGCTCCTCAACCGCGCTACGGCACATGCACTAGGTCGTTGTAGGGCATTTTTTCAGGACAATGAAGTACAAGAATTACAAATCCGCGATTCACAATTTTGCACACTCATTCATGAGCATTGACTACATGAAAAGTGGACGACTTGCAGTAAACGTACTCATTGACCTACACAACCAAGGACTTGAGACAAAAGCGACATTTGATTTTGTTCGACAATCAATTGAACCGATTGAGGCAAAATCAAAAGAAAGTAAAAAATTACTAGCGGACTACTTGGACTGGTTGCCGGACCATTTCTCAAAACATAATTGCGACCTTTCAAAACTCGAGAGACTGGAGGTGACAATTTCAATTGACTTTGACAAAGCTATCACTCCGTTGAGAATGAACGATGCAATTGAGTTTGTTGTCGTGACATCGACAAATTGGAAGGCAGACGGAAGGGACGATGAAGAAATTGAAATCAAACAAACTGAAGTTATAAAGCGGGCGTTTTTGAAATCGGGAATTCCAGAGTTCAACTAGAAAAAACGCCCTACAACACAATGTTTATGCAATGCGGGGGTTTGGTGTTAAATTAAAGTTTATGTTTCAAAATGTAGTTCGGTCACGGGGGACAGTTCGGAGCAGGTCGGGCTTAACATTCCGCTGCGCTTCATTTTTAAGCCCTCCTATTCCCCGCACTGCATAAACACAAACGTTGGCGGCAATAAATTTTTGATGAAGACCAGACTCATAATATTCTTTAGCCTTACAATCTTGTTGACCCAATGTGGGGACAAACGAGCCAAGGAATTCCTAAAAATTACAGCCAGGTTAAGTTGGAATTTCCTCACAGCTTAACAGATCATTTTCCAAACGAATTCAAGACCCTTGGACAAATAGAAGCAGTTACTCCAGGTGGAGCATACGCGTATAATATGGCTTTTCTCTGTTTGAGTTTAAAGGCCGACTCAACTGAGTTAATCGACTTGGAGGCTAGATTAAAAAAAGCAAGCGCCAAACAGTTTAGTCCAAGCGACACATCATTGATTATTGTTGGTGACACGGTGGACTATTCAAAAAAAATAAATGGGACACCGATTCCTTCATTTTCTCTTTACGAAAAGGACTTCGGACTGAATTCAGTAAGACTGGACAAAGACTTTTCAATTTATGTCTTGGAGAGCAAGCGTGGCGAATACATGATCAAAGAGAATTTGACAACGAAGAACAAGGTTCCGGACAACTGGAAAAATGGCTTTTCACGTGGACTCGCAATTAATAAAGAGAAGAAAGAAGTTTTGTACTGGCTGACCATGTGGTGAAAAATTTACTGCCGCCAACAATGTGTTTATGTCAGCACAGGTGGCTCGCGGACAATACGTCTTTTACATTTTACGTCCGAAGTTTTCAACGCAAGTCATTTCATTTAACTTGCGTTGCCAGTGCCGCCATAAACACTTGGGCGTTGGTAGCAATAGGGCCCGGACAAATTTGTGTTTCAAAAAAAACGGGCGACAATTTTCTAACAAAGATTTCCCACAGGGACAAGTGAACGGCTTTGCAGACAACCTGGACTTTGAAAAAATTAAACTTGGGACAGACTAAAAAACAATACAGCCGACCCTTCGCATTTTTAAGAAGATTCTCCTTCGAATTACCCCGCACATTTGGCACATGCCACAGCCGCGCAAACCCACCGCGACACCAAAGCTATGGCAAGAGCCAAATCCCCCACCGCACGACATTTTTCATTAAATTGCTATTTGACGTAACTATGACATGCAAATCAAACTACTTGGACAAGGATTTAAACCTTCATCTTCACAACCGGTCGGACAAGAGCTAATTAAATTTTTAGCGGATAAGGACTTTCATACATTTACTGGCATTTCAGCATTTGCAAGCCAAGCTGGCGTAAAAGGCCTGTCCAAATACATTTCAAGTGCAAAAAAACATCTTAAAGTAATTACGATTGTTACAGGAGTTGACCAAAAGGGTACATCGAAGGAAGCCTTGGAAGCACTTTTAGATTTGGATGTTGAAGCATACGTTTTCTACCAGCCATCAATAACAATTTTTCATCCAAAAATCTACCTCTTTGAAGGAGACAACAAATCCGAGTTTATTCTCGGTTCATCGAACCTCACTTCTCAAGGACTTTTTACAAATGTTGAAGCTTCATTACTGGTAAGTATTGATAACAAAAATGCTGGTGACCAGCAAATTATCAAACAACTCAAAGATTATTTTAGTGGAATATTCGACCTCACAGACCCGAACATAAAGAAGCTAACGAAGCAGTTAATAGCTGACCTGGTTAAATCAAGAGTTGTTCCAACAGAAGAAGAACGCAAGGCAATACAAGATAAGGCTGGGAAATCAGAGAACATTTCTACCGAAAGTTTAATCTCAAAGATTTTTCCGAAGAGAGCTATTGCACAAATACCAAGTGAATTCAGAGGGGTTCGAAAGCCATCAACAAAAGTTAAAGTCTCGACATCACCAGCAGTAGCTCCAGTTAAAAGTAAGCCAGCAGAATTGCTATGGAAAAGTGGGCGTTTAACACAGCGCGACTTAAATATTCCAAAAGGTTCAAATACCAATCCTACTGGGTCAATGCTTTTTAAGAAAGGCAAGACTGAGGATATTGACCAACGACATTATTTCAGAGACAACGTCTTCTCATCTCTCAAGTGGGTAAGAGATAAAGACCCAAAAACATCTCACCTTGAAAGAGCAAATGCACTGTTCAAGATAATTATTGATGGTAAAGAAGCCGGTGACTATGAGCTGACCCTTACCCATAACACAAAAACGGATACAAGGTCTTACAAACAGAAGAATTCGATGACCCAAATAAGTTGGGGGAAAGCAAAGAAGGTAATTGCTAAAGATGCGTTGATTGGTAAAAGTGCTTCATTGTTTAAGAACGCTGGCAAAAGGGACGAGTTTACTTTGACTATCGAATAA
>DPLR01000676.1 GCA_003541895.1 Cytophagales bacterium
TACACGTGCCTCCGGCTATGCTGATGTCGCAACTAACCACATCGCCATTTGCAAGTGTTGAAGTGGCATAGGTGTTTGATGTTGAATTCTGTTTCGAAGTTCCGTTCACCTTAAAATTATAGGTCACTGTTCCGCCACCTACGTTCGATGCTGTAGCTGTGAATGTGTCTGAAGTACCGGAACAAATGGTTGATGTACCTGAAAGATTTACTGATGGAGTTGAGCCTCCTGTCACCGTCATCGTCACTGTATTTGACGAGGCAGTAGTTTTAGTCAAGCAATTGCTACTGGTTATTGTGATGTCGCATATAAATGAATTTCCATTTCCAAATGTTGTCGTGGTATAAGTACTACTCGAACTCGACTGAACACTAACTCCTCCTATTTTGAAGTTATAATTCACGGTGCCGCCACCAACATTGGTAGCTTTTGCTGTTATTGTTACACTGGTTCCGCAGGTAATCGATGTAGAAGAAGCTGATATGCTTACCGCTGGCGTTACGTTGTTGGGATAAATAGTATAGGTATAAGAAACAGGAGCACCCGACCCGCATGTACCCACAGGTGTAACTGAAACGGTAGCAGTAACAGGATTGAGGCCAAGGTTAGAAGCTGTAAATGACGGAACCTGAAAGGTGCCCGAACTCGTGCCACTCGCTGCCAAACCAATATTCGAGTTTGAATTTGACCAGCTAATGGAAGATAATGTTCCGGCCGAAGCAGTAACAGTAACGGCAGAAATGGTTGAACCACTGCACCCAGATACATTGCTTATTGAATTTAAAACAGGTTCAGTGCCCGAATTCATCGTTATGCTAAACCCGCTGCTTACCGTGCCCGTGCCGCATGAGTTTGTACCTTTCACAGTCAAAGTACCCGATGTAGCAGATGAAGAAAAATCAATGGTAACAGCATTTGAAGTTCCGTGGATGGTAGCGCCACTCCCAGTATAAGCCCAAATATAAGAAGTTGCACCGCTAATGGGGCTAACTGAATAAGAGACGCCAGTAGATGATTTACAAACTGTAGATGAGCCGGTAATTGTGCTTGCCGCACCGGGTCCCCCAATCGTTACCGTTAATGTTGATGAATTTGAAACGCAATTATTAGAATTAGAATAGGTGTTTAAAACAACTACTCTAAATGTAGTACTCGTTGAGATAGAACCGGGACTGTAGGTTGAGTTAACGTTATTGATGCTTGACCATGTGCTTCCTCCATCTGTACTTTTTTCCCATCGTATGATAGTTCCGGAGTATCCAGAGGCTGTTAAAGTTCCAGGATTTAAACTTGAAGAGCACGTAGAAGTACTCCCGCTGGCGGAAATGGATCCACCATAATTTCCAGTGCAAACACCAGAGCCCGAGTTGTTCGCTTGGCAAGCAGTTCCTGTATCGGTACAATTCGAAACACTCACTACCGGACATCCCGATGTGCAATTCAGATCGCCCGGTGTAAAATTCAAACTACCCGCTGATATCGTACCACCAGTACCAGTAATAGTGTTGCTATTTTTTCCATAGACAGTTCCAGTTACAACCAATACCGAACCCGTTCCCAAAGAGTAAGAAAGGTTATTGTTTGTGGGGTCACCAAGATCACCGAGAACAATTAGTGTTGTGTTGTCAGCCAAAGCAAAAACATTTCCACTTGCAGTACTCGTGATCGAAAGATTTCCATTAATCGTGAGACTAGAAAGATCAAAAGTAACAGTGCTTCCACCACCCTGATAACTTAAAGAAACATTGCCATTAAACGTGCTGCCCGAAGTAACTAAGGCACTGCTGCAAGTCCCCAGTCCCGAAATAGCAGTCCAATTTTGACTTGTTGCTATGTTGTACGACCCCGTTGCTGGGCATTGACCATAAACAATGGTTGAAGTGGGATATAATGTTGCGAACAAAAGGAGAGGAAGAATGAATCCTCGCAAACGATTGAACACAAAAAAAGCGCAGCAAGCAGCTGCAGAATTAGATTTCCAGAGCATAGTCAAAGCCATTTATAAACACACAAAGGTAGGTATAACCTATTTTTCTTATTGATGAACTTTTGTGTCTAGGAGAAAATCGTGCCCCAAAGAATTATGAGTAGGACACTCTGTTTTTAGCTTAATTCAGCATTTTAATCTAAAAGAACTTTCCCAAATTAAGGTTGCTAATCCAATACAGGGAAACTGCGCTTTTTTTTAATGTATAACCGAAAAGTTTACAGGCGCAACATTGACATACGACTTGAAGGTAAATTTACCTCCATTCAGCGTTGTGGTACTGGAGTTAAAATAATTTTCTAAAAAAATTTCAAAAGCAAGAACCGAAACAATAGTAAAATCATCGGCTATTTCTTTTGGGTGTGTACCCAACCATTTTTCCTGGTTCCTCATTGTACTTGAGAAATTCGGCTAGGGTTTGCACTGATTCAAACGTTCTTTCTTTGGCACCCAACTTATCCTCAAAAATGAATTTGATGTATGCGTCTCTGATCGGGCGGTGTATCGGTATTTCGTAAGGGTGATCTTGGCTCATCGTAATTTCAATTCTTTTTCTTTGGCATACTGTTTCAGCGTTTCATCAATCTCTGCATAGAAAGGTTCGTTCGTTAAATGAACAACCGCGCGGTTCATTAGTTGCTGCACTACTTTGTCGTAATCTTTCAAATCGACTCCACCGTTTTTTATGTTCAACAACTGCTCTTTTATTTTCAGCTGTTGCTCGCGATTTGGTTTGGAGTCGTATTTGTAATCCATGTACG
>DPLR01000494.1 GCA_003541895.1 Cytophagales bacterium
AGCAGAGAAGCTCGGTGTAAAAATTATTAGCGAGCAGGAGTTTGAGGCGATGTTAAAATAGATCTAGATAGGTACTATCAGACACGAGATAATCCGGAATCAAGAATCCAGCATCAAGTATCCAGCATCCAGATTTTCTTCTTAGCTTTCGGCAATGTTTAAAATGAATTTCTTGCGGATGCGCACCCGCAGTGCGCTAAAAAAAAATCAAAGCCTCCGCGCCAGCTTGCCTTATTCGCAGGCGCGGAACATTGGCATTCTCTTTACGGTAGAAGACAAACAAAAGCATGCCGATGTAAAAGAATTTATTCATCTGCTTGAGCAAGACGGAAAAAAAGTTCAGGTGCTGGAATATCTTCCCTTGAAAAAAGAAAACTACGAATTCAAATTTGACTTTTTCACAATCAACGACCTTTCGTTTTGGGGGAAGATCAATTCGGCACACGCACAAAAATTTTCGGAGACACCGTTCGATTATCTTTTTTATATCGATAAACAACCCAACCCGTTAGCGCAATATTTGTTGGCCACGAGCAAGGCAAGATGTAGAGTGGGGAGGTTTACTGAAAATGATGAATCGTTTTATGAAATGATGATCGGACAAAACGGGACCACCAAAGGTTTGATTGACACCATGTACCAATATACCAAACAACTAAGATGAAAAAATTTTACGGAACCGGAGTAGCGTTAATAACCCCTTTTCATGCCGATGGCGCCATCGATTTTAATTCGCTAAAAAAATTATTGGCTCACACCGCCCAAGGCGTTGATTATTTTGTGGTGATGGGCACCACAGGTGAATCGGCAACGCTTACGAAAGACGAGAAAAAGGAAGTGCTACAGTTTGTATTGAAGAATAATTCTAAAAAACTTCCGGTGGTGTATGGAATTGGAGGGAACAACACTGCTGCAGTCCTCGAAGAGATTGCTACCACCAACCTCAGGGGTGTGAGCGCGATTTTATCGGTGAGTCCTTATTACAACAAGCCATCGCAAGAAGGAATTTATCAGCACTTCAAAAAAGTAGCTGATGCTTCGCCTGTGCCCGTGATTTTGTACAATGTGCCGGGCAGAACTTCTTCCAACCTAACGGCCGACACAACGTTGCGTTTGGCGCAGCACAAAAATATTATTGGTGTGAAAGAAGCTTCGGGCAACCTCGAGCAGTGCATGAAGATTGCCAAAGAGAAACCCACCAACTTTTTATTGATCTCAGGTGATGACATGCTCACCGTTCCATTGTATGCCGTTGGTGGTGTGGGTGTGATTTCAGTGTTGGCGAATGCGTACCCGCTCGTGTTCAAAAAAATGTGTGAGCACGCACAAGCTGGAAATTTCGCCAAAGCAAAAATGGAAACATTTAAACTTTTGGAAATCAATGGGCCGATGTACGAAGAAGGCAACCCGACAGGTGTAAAATATTTATTGAGTCTATTGAATGTTTGCGCACCACATGTTCGGTTGCCATTGGTAGAACCTTCTGCAGGATTGAAGAAGAAGATTGAGAAGATTTTTAATGCGATTGGGTAAGTATTAGAGAATCAGAAATACTTATGGCAAGAAAGTATTTAGTCAGCTACGACTTGAATGAGTTAGAGCGCAGGCTCAGGACAATTATTGATGTAGACAAAGAAGACAATTTAAACACGCACTTACGTCAAATCATTTTTTTCAAGGACGAAGGGCTTGTTTCCGGAACAATTAAAAGAGGAAATTTTAGAATTTGGACGCACGAACAAGGTAGGACTGGAGCAACAGGCATTTTCTACCCTATCATTATAGGGCAAGCAAGACTAATAGGCCGAGGACTTGAAATAAAATAAAATCAAGGATGAATATAATCGGACGGACAATTTTCTTCTTGCTATTAATCGGTATAGGCTATGCGATAACTTCAGGGATCATAATTCAAGAAAATAATAATATAAGATTTTTGATTCCAAGGTTTTTAATTGGGGTTCTTATTTTCATTGTGTTCATGGCACTGCCGACTTTCATTCAAAGAACAACAACAAAGGTTGTTAAAGACCAATTGACAAAAGTTTTAGGGCTTCCAACAAATGGATAAAAAATTGACTCCTGACTTCAGGGCTAATTCTTAATATTCATACTGATACGCGCAATTTCACCTCGCAAAACTCAAAATCACTGAAGTACCTTCATTCAATTTGCTTTCAATGGAAATGCATCCGTTCATCATCTCCATTTGAATCTTCATCATATACAAACCCAATCCTCGGCCTTCGCGCATGGTGTTGAAGCGCATGAAGGGTTTGAATATTTTTTCTTGAACCAGCGTTGAATCAAAACCAATGCCGTTGTCGCAGAAAACCACTATCAATTTATCATCGGCCGTTTCACGAACGGTAACTTTTATTTGCAATGCCCTGTGTTCATCGGCATACTTCAAACTGTTGCTTACAATATTGTAAAAGATGGAATGCACATACGCTTCCACTCCGTTAATGATGTGAGTGTTTGTAAATTCACATGCAATGATTACACCGCGGTTGGCAATCTCTTCATGAAAGGATTGGATAACACTATCAAGTATTTTTTTTAGGTTGATATTGGCAAAGATTCCGTGAATGCCGCTCTTAATGTGCAGGATCGTTGAAATTTCTCTAATAGTTTCATCCAAATCTTCTGATGAACGCATCATCCGCTTGATTACTTCCGATGAAAACGGATCTTCGATTTTTTTGAGATCCAAAAGCGACCCTAACCCCAACAGCCGTGCCACAGGCGCGCGCAAATTATGCGCAGTCATAAACGCAAATTGCTCGAGCTGAACATTCTGCTGCGCCATTTCCTCATTCGAGAGTTTCAACTCCAATGTTCGCTCTTCCACTTTCTTTTCCAATTCTCCTTTCGATTGGTTCAATAGCTCATTTTGTTTTTCAATGACTTGCTTCTGCTCGATCACACTTTCGTTTTGCGCGTGTAGTTCATCGCTCAATTGCTTTAGCTCTTCGTTTTGAGAAAGTATTTCTTCGTTTTTTGACGAAAGCTCTCTCGTGCGCTCATTCACTTTTGTCTCCAATAATTTTTTTTCTTCAAGCAAATTGCGATTGTAAATCTTTACACTCGTCACGATCACGGCAAACAAAGCAAGGATGTAAAGTGCAATGGCGGGAGGACTTTTATACCATGGAAGATTAATACTAAACGAGTAGATCAGTGGCAAGCTCCAAGTCGAACCATCAATCTGGCGTGCGCGTAACGCAATGGCGTAGTTGCCGCTTTCGAGTTCTTCTAACTTTAATGGCTGGCTTCGTACTTCGTGCCAATCATCTTTCTTGCTTTGAAATTTGTATTGATAAGAAATGTTCTTTGTAGGATAGTCCGGAGAAACAAATTCAAGCTCAAGTGAGGAATGGAAATTGAATGAAGCCTCTGATTCGTTGGCAGGTTTGCCATTTACTTTTTTTGAAACGAAGATGGGAGTACTCGTGATTCGGGCAGATGGATTGGGTTGTGATGAAACAGCAAGACCCTCACGAGAGCCAGCCCAAATTTTTCCTTCCGTATCGATGTACAAAGAACGATACCACATAATGTTGGAAGGCAACCCGGCTTTCTCGTCAAACACGGAATAGCTTCCATCTGTATCGATTCGTACCAAACCATTTTCTTCGGTGGATGCCCACAAAATATTTTCCTTCGTCAAGGTTACGGCAACAACTTCATGTCCATAAAATTCATCAAACTGAATTTGCTCAATCTTATTTTTCTTGTAGCGCAAAAGTCCAGCGGTAGAAGCTAGCCAAATGGTACTGTCATTACCGATAGCGAGATCATGCACTTCAAAATTTTCTCCGTAATCGAAGGACATGGGCAAGCTTATATTCTCAAAACGATTTTGGTTACTATCAAAACGATAGAGATAAGTGGAATCGCCAATGCCCGCACAATAAATGGTGCCATCGGGGCCTTGTCTTGTTACCAACATGCGTGTTGAGAATCCTTTGTCTTGATTGTAATCAACTAAAGTAAGATCAGAATTTACTTTTAAGATGCCTATAATCGGATCGAACTGTTGTGCTTGCGAAACCCACACCTCTCCAGCGCGATCGCAAAAAAGATAAAAAATATTTCCGCCTCTGCTTTTCAGATTTACTGCTCGTGATAATTTTCCTTTTTCTAAATAGTAGAGATTGTCGTCTGTGCCGCCAACCCACAAGCGATTGTTGCATTCGCAGATGGCGTTAGGATAAAGATTTGTTCCGAGAGCAACTGGAGTTAAATCGTATTCAAAATTTCCGATCTGTTTGCCAACGAGAAAAGTTCCGATGCCGCTCACGTAAGTTTGGCCGTCTTTCATGAAAGCAAGTGAGCGAACGACTTCGTTAGGTAAAGACGGTGCAAGATTTACAAACGGTCTCTCGCTCAACATCGCGAGCCCAGACTCATGTGCAAACCAAAGATTTCCGTGGTTGTCAAGAAAAATTTTCTTTACCGATTTGAATGGCAAGTAGCCCAAACGGTGGGGCTCAGATCCGTCTATAATTCTTCTAAAGACAAGAGAGTCACTGACTTTATTTCCTTTCACCACACCACGATC
>DPLR01000566.1 GCA_003541895.1 Cytophagales bacterium
ATGAGAGACAAGACGAGCGAGAAAGTTAAAGATCAACCTGACAATCTCTGATCAAGCTCATGATCATTTCCATGTAGAGTACCTGCCTCAGGGATACTTCCCCTTTCAAGGCCACTTTATGAGTAACTGATTGAACAAAAAAAATCAAACTAGGGTAAGTACTATCAATTTTACTCGTTCACCGTGACTTCATCCTCAAGAAGTCGATTCATCTGTCTGATCACGGTGTCAAGTTCGATGGAAGCTTCCTCCATATAGCCCAAGAGCATTTTAGTCTGTTCTGGAATTTGCTCGTGCTTGAACAATTGAAGAAGCCCGAGTATCCGTGCTAATGGCGCGCGCAACTCGTGAGAATTCATGTAAGCGTATTTACGCAACTGTTCCAGTTGTGCATTGATTTTATCAGTTCGCTCTTTCACCAATTGCTCAAGATTTTCATTCAATCGTTTTGTCCCTTCGTTAGCCGCAATCAGTTCTTCATTTACAGTTTGCAGTTCATTGGTTCTCTCGGTCACAATGTTCTCTAAGTTTTTGTTGGTGTCTTCCAACTCCCTGCGGATCCTCATTTGCGTCAAGTACAATCCAGTAACCAATGAAGTTGTAACCATTTCATATTGGAGGTTGGGCAAGCCCGATAGATACACTTCCCAGAAATCTCGCGCACCATTCGGATTGAATGACGGGGTAACAGAAACAGATATTACCACCAACGGAAGAAGAGCAAATAGATAATAGGCGATCGTTATCGCTACCCAAAAAATTCCCATCCTAACACTCGACAGATTTGATCGCTCAAGCGCCTTGAAAGAAAAAAATGCCAAGAGCAAAGGCACCAGATGTGTAATATACACTGCCCAGATTGGCATATCTGCTGGTGCTTTGTAAAATGCAGATAGAGCAAGCCCAAAAACAAAAAGCGGATTCCGTAGATGAAACAAACAAATCAAGAAAGGGATCTCCCGCAAATCACTATTGACAATTACGGGATTTTGAAATTCAACTGTACTGAGAATGCCAGAGAGCAAACCAAACAATAAAGTAAACAATGCATCGCGCAGAAGTGTAGGTATTTTTTGCAACGCAGTTTGCATTTTTTTTGAAGAATTGTTTCGCCCAAAATTCACTCGTACTCAACCAAGCGCCAGTCGCCTCTTTCGAGCTACCTGAACGAGTCGACTGCAACGTCAGGTCGAAAAATCAGATAATATCCTTCTAACCCACAGCCAAGATAAAAAAAGCCAGGGGATATAGCGTTAGAAAACGAAAAATATTAGAGCGAGTAAACGTTGGTCTCTTATGGCCAGAGTAAACTTAGAAAAGTGTCAAATCCACACAGAAACGGCAAAGCTTCTGAATACCAATTCATCTTGTCTTCAGAAATTAATTTGCAGAAATAGTCGCAAAACTATTAACCGGCTTTTTCTAATTGAATAGCCTTGGGAAACAGGATGTTATTTTCTAAGTGAATGTGGACGTGCAGGTCCTCTTCAAATTCTGCCAATAGACGGTATAGAAAACTATAGCTGGCGCAAGCATCAGCCGGAATAGCGTAGTTATTGGTAGCCTCTCGAAGTTCGGCAAAATATTTTCCCACCATTTCATGCTCGGTTTCCATCATCATGATCGGGTTGGCAACAGTGCCGAAAGGAGAAGTGATTTGTTCTTTCAAAGAACCTGAACTTGCAAGCGACTTTATATACGGAAATAAGATTTGCTCTTCTTTCATTAGATGTTCACTTAGCTCAGAGCTTATTGCTTCAACCAATTCGTGAACGATATTCAATTCGGGGTGGTGCTTACCGTGTACCTTCATTACTTTGAGTGCATAAGCTCGAATATCAGGGATATTTTTCTTTACATAGTTGTGATGAACTTGCACAACGTAATCGGCAAGGAAATCGAGACTCCACTCATTGAAAGCAAGAGTATGTGCTGAGGTCACCAATTGATCTGTTTGATTCAGTTCATTTTCAACTTTCGTTACATCAATATTTTTTTCAGCACACGCTTGCTTAACCATCTTTTTCCCTCCACAGCAAAAATCCAGTCCATATTTTTTAAATACTTGTGCTTTGCGTAAATCTTTCGCAGCTATTTCCCCAAGTGTTCTTTCCTTGTCGGAAGATTGCTGTTTTGAAATGCACACTTTCCAATGCTCTGGTCCTTGTTCGGTATATTCCCAATTAAAAATGTTTCCACGCTCGCTAAGCAACTGATAGTACAGCGGCTTAGGATCATGATCATTTAAAATGGTAAGTATCTCGCCTTCATTTAGCTGATCAAACTTGCTAAAAATGGTAGGGTGTTTCTCTCTGGGGTCAAGTAAAGTAACATTCAGTAGGTTTTCATTCACGGTATTCATGCTATTTTTTCTAATTGGTTAAACGATGATTCTATTACAGGATATTTTAGTCCTTTATACAAAGGTATTCATAAATAAAAGTAATTCAATACTCTTATTAAGAGAATTAGTATTTGGCTAAAAAAGTTCATTAATAAACGATAAAAATATCTTTTATTATATTTGTGCTTTATTATAAACTATAATGAACAACTCCATCCATACTTTCCACATCCCAGTCATGGGCCTTGCTTACACCATCGATACTCCCATTAAAGTGGCTCGGTTTGGTATCTCGTCTGTGATGTCAATCATTGAAGACAATTTAGTCGAGAAAATGAGAGAGCATTACTACCGCCTGCGCGGTGAAGCTTATCATCCCATTTCTGCCCGAGAGCCGGATTATCGCGCAAAGCGAATTACAGACTACCTAAACCTCGTGCATCGAATAGTAGATGAACAGCTTGCTGTTTTACGAGAGGAACCGTTTATAGAAGGGAGTGAAATTATGAAGTACTTTGAAATGATGCCATCTCACCATCGGCTTCACCAACTCTTTCAAACCATGATGCATTGTACGGACAATGCAAAAAGGCAAAGGCTTGATCATTACCTACGTGCACAAGTTGTGCCTGGCAGCATCGATGTAAACATCATGACAAAGCTTGACAAAGTAAAATACCGCAACAACGAAAAACTTTCCAACGAATTTAATGATGCACACGCCGCTCTCCGCGGGTACGCACAAAGTAACCTTCGCTCA
>DPLR01000397.1 GCA_003541895.1 Cytophagales bacterium
CAGTATTTTCATGAAGGTCCACGCGGAATCCACAAGGCATGGGATTCACGTTGCTTCGACTACAACAAACCTCAGGTTCTACATTTCTTACTTTCCAATTGCCGATACTGGCTAGACGAATTCCATTTTGACGGCTTTCTCTTCGACGGCGTCTGCAGCATGCTCTACCTAGAACATGGTCTCAAAAGAGTATTCACTTCATACAACGATTACTTCGATTGCGACGTGGATGAAGACGCCTTGACCTATTTGACTCTAGCTAACAAAGTGATTCATGATATCCGACCCGACGCCATCACCATAGCTGAAGATGTCAGCGGCATGCCAGGCTTAGCTGTTTCCCAGCCAAATGGCGGATTCGGTTTTAACTATCGCTATGCAATGGGGGTACCTGACTACTGGATTCGTCTAATAAAAGATTTTAAAGATGAAAACTGGCCAACCGGTCATCTCTGGTTTGAACTCACCAACCGCAGAACAGATGAGAAAACCATTAGTTACGCCGAATCTCACGACCAAGCATTAGTGGGAGATCAGACACTTATTTTCCGACTGATCGGTGAAGACATGTACCGCCACATGGGAATCGATGATAACAACCAAAAGGTCGCCCGTGGAATTGCTTTGCACAAGATGATCCGCTTGATAACTCTGGGCACGGCTAGCAATGGGTACCTAAACTTTATGGGGAACGAATTCGGTCACCCAGATTGGATAGATTTCCCCCGCGAAGGAAACAGTTGGTCATTCAAACATGCACATCGGCAATGGCACCTCGCAGACGACGCATTCCTAAAATATCATTTACTAGCCCGATTCGACCACGACATGATTGCACTAGCCAAGACACACCACCTACTTGAAACATCCGACATGCAACTCCTGAACGAGGATTCCGCCAAAAAAGTAATCATCTTCAAAAGGGCTGATTTGATTTTTGCCTTCAATTTTAATCCCCATCAATCCTTTAGTGATTATCGATTTGAAGCACCCCCTGGAAAATACCATATGATCCTAGACTGTGATGCCGAAAAATACGGTGGACAAGGTCGATTAAACGCTCAGCAAAAACATTTCACTATCGTAAACAATAATGAAGGAAAAAGTCAAAATATGCTCAGCCTCTATCTGCCAACTCGCTCCGCTTTTATCCTATCCCAAAAATAGAAGGCCATTAACCGTCAACATTCGCAAACAAACTAAAGAATGAGCATATAGTCAAGGAGCAAGTTGCGTTCCAACATTACCTTGAAAAATCTATAATTAAGTTCAAACAATCACGTTTTAAAACAATAAATAACCATCCCAGTCAAAAAAGACAAAATCCAACCATAAAGCAGTTCACAAAAATCAGCCACAAAAAACCATTTTTCAATCGATTTACGAATTCCAAACCCATCCCAGCCAGATTACCCCTAAAAAACCCGAGAAATTGAACCTCAAAGTTCAAAAAAATCAAAAATCAATTCAGCAAAAAACTCCAAAAATAATAAAAAATAAAAAGAAAAAATTAGTTAAAGACTAGTAAAAGATGTTCAAGCTTGTTAGCTTAATATCTTCTTGGTGGTCTTCGTTTTGAGTAGCATTCTCGGCAGTATACTGGCCTGCTTCCGTCTGGTTTGAATGGAACGTCGCATTCTTTTCCGCAGTCTGCGCAGGTTGCCTTGTGCATCTCTTTATTGCCATATGACATTTCTATTTTTCACTTCCTTTTACTACTTTGCAAATTCCTCTGCATGCTTGTGTAGCGCGGTGCTTACACTAAAACTTATCCGTCAAAAAAAAGATATCCGAGGTCGTTATTGCTTTCACTCACAAACAAATCCCCCAACCGCAAGCAACGAAAACTGTGCGACAATAACCGCGGGGGTAGCGTGTATTTTCATATTCTTATATCTCGTTAATTATTCGGAAGTCAAAAAAAGGTTATGCCAGTGAAGCCTCTCCTCTGTCCTGGTTCAAATCCCCCATTGCGCTTGGGTAACTGTTTGGTCTTTAATCCTCTTGATTAAACGTAAATTCTATTCTTCCAGTTTGTTTAATAAGCTAAATCAGATATAGTTGATTTTCAGAAATTGGCAATTATAGGAAATGTCTAAGCCATAAATGAACCATGCTTTGAGGAGAAATACAACGTGAATTTAATGGTTGCCGTAAAAATTGGCGTTACTGCCAGTTTAGTTTCATTGTTTATTTACACCACTTACATTCTCAGAGGAAGCTTAGAAATCTTATTTGGATATCTAAATGGAGTAGCAGGGGACGTTAATTATGTTAGTTTTGTTGGGACAGCTTTTTGGGCAGGTTGGGTTAGTCTAATTGCTCGACTTGCAGGGTTGATTTTAGCGTTATGTGTTTGTTATCTGCTTTGGATTAAGTCTTGGCCTTTCTTGCGTCTCAAAAAAATAGTTTCAATCGCGTTAGTTCTGGAAGGTGTCAACTTTTTGGGGCTCGTTCCATCTCTTTGGTTTTTGCTTCGTCCATCAACGGTTAGTTTTCCTCCTTCGCTAGGGTATGGATACATTATTCAAATCTTATTCACTGTACCCTTCCTCTGGGCATTAGCTTACCAAGTTGCACGGTACCAAATAAGCAATCAAAAAAGGCGTCTATTGCAAGTTGGTGCTATAACTTTTGTTGGGTACATTGTAGCGTTAGTTGCAAATGAAGTTTCTCGATGGGCAAGTATGTTATCTATTTCAAGCCTAAGGTTTATAGAAGGAATCCGTGCAGTGGGTTTCTTTAATGCTCTTGTTTTGATGCCCTTTGCAATTGTTTTTGCCGTTGTGGGGGCGTATCGACTTTTTCGGAAAGAAGAGGGTTCAGCCATGACGTGGTTTGGGTTATCTTTAGTTGTGGTAGGTTTGAATTATACAATTTACTTATTCTACGTATACACTGTTCATTCATTAAATACTCTGCCCGTGGTAGATATCTGGACATTGCCTCTGTTGGCTCTGGGAATTGCGCTTATAGTAAATACGCAAAGAAACAAGCGTTATGCCTGCTAAATGTGGCAAGGATTTGAAGCACTTTGCAAGTCTAAGCGTTGACATTTCACTATTCGCAACTTAGGGCGCCTCTGAAGTTAGATGATACAGGAATATTTGCGCAAACGTGCTCTCCACACTCACACCCACACT
>DPLR01000515.1 GCA_003541895.1 Cytophagales bacterium
AGTTCTAACGAATTAATCTTGGCATCTTTTCTAAAAGCTTCTAATTCTTTTTCCTTGGCCTGTAGTTCAATGGCCACCTCCATCTGAGCTATTTTTCGTGTGCTCTCTTCACCGTAAATTTTTTCACGGGCTTTGTCATAGCTGAGCATCGATTCATAAGCCTCTTTCATTTTTCCTTGACCGTAATAATTTTCAGCCCGACTCTTTAGAATCTGTGGTTCATAAGCAAATGCTTCAAGTTGCCTGCATTGCGCTAAAGCACTATCTAGTGTTGTCATCGCTTTGGTATATTGACCAAGATTTGAATACGCTTCGCCCAAGTTAGTGCGCACATTAATTTCTGATAGTTTATTGTTTTCATTTTTGGCCAACGTGAGCGAACGCAAATAATATTCTACAGACTTCTGATAATTGCCTTGGCGGAAATACAGGTTACCCATGTTATTGAGAGCATCAGAATAAATTTTGCCAGATTTTTGACTGAGATCCATGGCCTGCGAATAAAATTGAAGAGCTTGCTCGTAGAGTTGAAGATCGCTATGCAAATTGCCGAGATTGTTTAGCGAACCAATCATTTTCTCGTTGTTCTTGGCATCGCTGAATAATTGAAACGACTCTTCAAAATATTTCATCGCCTTAGTATAATCCTTCTTAACTGAAAAGATAGTTCCGATATTATTTTTAGTAGTAGCGATTCCATCTACATAGTTCAGACTATCGTAGAGTTTCAATGACTGAAAATAATTTTCTAGTGCTTTATCAAAAGCTCCTTGGTTCCGGTAGGCTACACCCAGATTATTGTACGATGCAGCCATCCCTTTTAAATCCTTGACTTCGGTTCCCAGCATTAAACCCTCACGCGCGAAGCCAATCGCTTTAACTGGATCTGTGTTTAAGTACGCGCGAAATAATTCATTGTAAATTTTGACTTTACTTTCGCCTTTGGCTGTTTTTAAAGCACTTTCGAGACTGTCCACTCCTGAGGTAGAGTAGCCCGAGGTAAAGCAAAACACCACAAACGAAGCAACGAGGAGAATCTTTTTCATAATACGCATCTGAGCAAAGATAAAATTACAGTTTTCTAATTTAAAACCGAATTCACCCTCCGATGATGTAACTTAAGTTTCGCTATTCCACTCCATCTGTTATCTTTTGAAAAAATTGAAATCGTATGAAATTGATTATTTTTCCGATGGCTTTTATTTTAATGATTGCCTCAACTTCTCACGCCCAACATGAGCAGGAGTCAGTTATGAAACCCATCAGGCAACTATTTGAAGCCATGCAAAAAGGCGACAGCGCGTTACTTCACCAGACCTTTACTAAAACTGCCGCCTTGGTTAGAGTGGGCAACGACAAAAACGGAAAGCCTTTCATTAAACAAGAATCATCCATTTCGGGTTTCCTGAATTCAGTGGGTACGCCCCACCAAGAGCAATGGAATGAAGTCATTTGGGATGAAAAAATTGAAATCGATGGAAACCTTGCGCAGGTGTGGGCCAAGTACGCTTTTTATCTAGGTAAAAAATTCAATCATTGTGGTGTAGATGCTTTTCATCTCTTCAAAGGTGAAGATGGCCAATGGAGAATTTTTCATTTAGCTGATACTGGGCAGAAAGAAGGATGCCAAATCCCAAAAAAAATTCAAGATCAGTTCAACTAAAGGTTTAACTCTTTTGCAATCAATATCAAGAAACTCTCTAATCAATTTTCAACCGAAGGTGAACAAAAAAATATTTTGGTTTGTTTTCATGAAAAATAAGTCAACTTAACTTCAAGTTGATTAACTTTATACACAAATAGTTGGCGCTATGAAAACTTTATCAAAGCATTTTCACATTCCTGAAATGCATTTTCATGTTCACATTAATCCAATTTATCGAGATGTTGTAACGGTTGTTTCCTTAGGGTTGCTAGTAGCCGTTGCTGTTTTGGTCTTGGTGGTAATGTTCATCAGTCAGTTCTAAATAAAAAAAGCCTGCATGTTTTCACCAGCAGGCCTCAGACAAATTTTTTAATTACTACGTCAATTTACATTGATGACCATTGATGGGTTAGCCGAAATCCATTCTTCACCTCCTTCAAAAACTTCTTTCTTCCAGATCGGCACTTTCGCCTTGATGGCATCGATTATAAACTCACAGGCTTCAAAAGATTCTTTTCTGTGTGCTGCTGACACTGCCACCACAACAGCAACTTCGCCTGGCCTCAATGTGCCAACCCTATGGCTCACTGCCCACCCCATCAACTTCCATCGGTGAGCGGCCTCTTCAATGATCATTCGTATTTCAGCTACGGCCATTGACTCGTATGCTTCATATTCCAGCCATCGCACATTTTTACGATGGGCGTTGTCGCGAACTGTACCAATAAAAACATTAACGGCCCCCGCACCTAAGCTGGAGGCCGTGTCGATGACTTTCTGTACATCGATGGGCTTTGCGGTAATTTTTATCATGGCTGAAACAGATTTAGCGTGTTGTAAAACCTGAAATGAATGTACCCTTTTTGATTCTTCTATACAAGAATTTGAAGGCATTTAATTCAGCCACCACTCACCGGAGGAATCAGAGCGATCTCATCCGTTTCTGTAATTAAAATATCCTCAGCGGCATATGCCTGGTTTACAGCAATCATAAATGATTTCAGCCCTTGAAGTTTTGGGTATGCTTTTAGTAACCCATCCCGGAGGTCTCCTACTCTTTGTGCACTCGAAATAATTTCCACCTCCCTACTACCTAGGATTTCACGTGCAATACCAAAGGCTTTCAATTTAAGTTTTCGTTCTGTCATCGATGCAAATTACAAATTGGTAAATTTACTCGCACGTGGGTACTCCTATTCTTTTCGATAATCATGGTAGGCCGCTAAATTATCTTCGTTTAGCCGTTACAGATCGTTGCAATCTACGATGCTACTATTGTATGCCCGAAGAAGGCATCAAATATTTGCCTAAGAACGAACTTCTCTCTTTTGAAGAAATTGAACGTCTGATTAAAATACTTGCCGCCATGGGGATCACCAAAGTGCGGTTAACGGGTGGCGAACCTTTTGTCCGCACCGATTTGATGCGGTTGATCAAAAAGATTATCGGCACAGAAGGAATAAAAGATCTTCACATTACCAGCAACGGTATTTTAATGGCTCCTTATATAAAGGAGTTGAAATCGCTTGGTATTTCATCTGTGAATCTTAGCTTAGATACATTGGATGCAAATCGTTTTAAAATGATTACACGAAGAGACGAGTTTGCAAAAACATGGGAAACCCTTCAGGCTTTAATCGAAAATGAAATTCCGGTGAAGATCAACTCCGTGGTGATGGATGGAAAAAATAGTGAAGACATACTACCGCTGGTAGAACTGACCCGAGATAAAAATATTTCAGTTCGCTTTATTGAAGAAATGCCTTTCAATGGCGAGGGAAGTCATTATCCAAAACTGAATTGGACTTACCAAAAGATTTTGAATCACATTCAAAGCGCATTCCCATCCCTTCAAAAAATTTCTGATCCGGAAAATGCAACGGCCTATCACTATCAAGTGCCCGGCTACAGAGGAACTATCGGAATCATTGCAGCTTTCAGTCGTACGTTTTGTGGCACCTGCAACCGCATTCGTATCACTGCGCAAGGAGTTTTAAAAACTTGTTTGTACGATGATGGAGTTCTTAACATCAAAAATTTGATTCGCTCAGGAAAGTCAGACGAAGAGATCAAACAAGAATTGCTATTTGCCTTTAGCCACCGGGCAAAAGATGGAGTTGAGGCAGAGACAAACCGAAAGCAACATCCAAAAGTGAGCGAGTCGATGTCAACGATTGGGGGTTAAACCCGCTCAATCACCGCACCCAACTGTTTCAATCTTCCTTCAATATTTTCGTAGCCGCGATCGATCTGATCGATGTTTGAAATTTCGCTCTCGCCTTGTGCTGAAAGTGCTGCAATTAGCAAAGCAACACCCGCTCTAATATCAGGCGAAGCCATCTTCACTCCGCGCAACGATTGTTTGCGGTCAAGGCCAATTACAGTGGCGCGGTGCGGATCGCACAAAATTATTTGCGCGCCCATGTCAATGAGTTTATCAACGAAGAATAAACGACTCTCAAACATTTTTTGATGGATCAGTACTGTTCCTTTGGCTTGTGTAGCCACAACCAAAATAATACTTAACAAGTCGGGCGTAAAGCCAGGCCAGGGTGCATCGGCTACGGTCATGATCGAGCCATCGATGAACGTTTCTATTTCGTAACGATCTTGTGCCGGTATAAAAATATCATCGCCCCGAAATTCCATTTTAATCCCCAGTCTTTTGAAAACATCGGGAATCATTCCCAGCATTTCAATCCGGCAATTCTTGATGGTAATTTCCGATTTGGTCATCGCGGCCAAGCCAATGAAACTTCCTATCTCAATCATGTCGGGAAGAAGGGTATGTTCGGTGCCGTTCAATTTCTCAACGCCTTTAATTGTTAAAAGATTTGAACCAATGCCGGTTATCTTCGCGCCCATGCGGTTGAGCATGGAGCAAAGTTGTTGCAAGTAAGGCTCGCAGGCCGCGTTGTAGATCGTAGTCGTTCCTTTCGCAAGAACTGCAGCCATCAAAAC
>DPLR01000396.1 GCA_003541895.1 Cytophagales bacterium
TTGATCATGAAATCGATCTCGTCATATTCTTGCTCAATGGCATACATAAAGACAAGGCCCAGATTGGCGCCAAGCGAAAAGTCTGCTCCTTGGTGACCGATCACCAATCCGCGATAATCTTTTTCAGCCAGATCAATGGCTTTGTTCATTCCTTCAATCACTGCGCTGCCAAGCGTGTAGCTCTTGCTGTGCCAGGCAAAGTTGATAACACCGTCACCGATGTCGTAAATTTTTGAGTCGGCATTTTTCCAAACGATGTTCTCGCTCTTGTTTTCTAAGATGATGAAGCTTTCTTTTCCAGGAATTCCTTTATAGGATTTTGAAGGGATGTCGTAATATTTTTTCTGGCCGCTTTCGCTTTTATAGAATGACTTGTTACCTGCGGCAACCATATCATAAACCCATTGAGCCGGTTTGTAGCCAGCGACTTCCATTAACGGTAAACTTTTTTCAACGCCAACGGCATCCCACGTTTCGAAAGGACCAAGATCCCAGCCAAAACCACCGCTCACGGCATCATCAATTCTGAAAAGTTCATCGCTGATTTCAGGAATGCGGTTGCTCACGTATTGAAACAACCCGAAGAAACAATCGCGATAGAAATCACCAGCTTTGTCTTTGCCAGCAAGAAGAACTTTGAAACGATCTTTTAAATTATCGATCGTCTTGGTTGTTTCAAGTGTGGCGAATTTTACTTTCGTCTTAGGCTTGTATTCTAACGTTTTGAGATCAAGCGTAAGGATTTCGGTTTGGCCTTTGGCATCTTTCGATTTCTTGTAAAATCCCTGACCGGTTTTGTCGCCAAGCCACTTATTTTGATCGAGTTTGCCAACGACTTCAGGAAGTTTAAACATTTCGCGGCCTTCGTCATTAGGCAAACCTGCGTATAAGTTATTGGCCACTTTCACCAGCGTATCGAGGCCAACCACATCTGAAGTTCGGAAGGTGGCCGACTTTGGTCTTCCAATAACAGGACCCGTTAGTTTGTCGATCTCGTCTACATTGAGATCAAATTTTTTCATCGAATCAATTACTTTCAAAAGTCCCCACACACCCACGCGGTTGCCAATAAAAGCAGGCGTGTCTTTGCAAAGCACCGTTGTTTTTCCGAGGAAAAGATCGCCATAGTGCAACAGGAATTGGGTGATCTCAGGATCGGTCTTTGGAGTAGGAATTATTTCAAGAAGCTTTAGATAGCGCGGAGGATTAAAAAAGTGCGTGCCCGCAAAATGTTTTTGAAAATCTTCGCTTCTACCTTCGGCCATTAAGTGAATAGGAATGCCCGAGGTGTTGGAAGTAATTAAGGTTCCTGGCGTTCTGTGCTTTTCAACTTCTTCGTAAACTTTCTTTTTGATGTCCAGATTTTCGACTACCACCTCAATAATCCAATCAACGTTTTTTATTTTGGACATATCATCGGTAAAGTTGCCAAGCTTCACCCGCGGAGCAAACTTTTTGCTGAACAACGAAGCGGGGTTCGCTTTCATCGTTGCATCGAAAGAGCTTTGAACGATTCTGTTTTTAACTGCAGGATGATCGAGTGTGAGATTTTTTTTCTTCTCATCATCGGTAAGTTCTTTGGGCGCAATGTCGAGCAGTAAGACCTCACAGCCGATGTTTGCAAAATGACAGGCGATACGTGAGCCCATGATGCCCGAGCCAAGTACAGCAACTTTTTTAATGGTTCTATTCATAAATTAATTTTCAATGATCAATGATCGATTAGTCAATTTAAGAAATTGCTTTTTCATCCATCAATCTATTTTGGTTAATTGTTTATTAGAAATTTCACTTCTTTTTGAAAGCGATTGAATTTGCTGAATCACTTCAAAGAACACATTCAGCTTTTGTGCTGGTATTTCGCTCCGCACCAGTTCGTTAAACCGAATCACAATCTCTTTGGCGTTCTCTCGTTGCTTTTTTCCTTCCTTAGTCAAGAACACACGAACCGATCTCCCATCGGTTTTATCCCCTTTCCGCGTGATCAATTTCTTTTCTTCCATTGATTTCAAAAGTCGAGTAAGGCTTCTAGGCTCAAGTCCCATTTGCGGGGCGATTTTAGTTGCAGGAGTTCCGTCATCACCATGGATGGTGAGCAAAGCAAAACCGATCGACATGGTGCCACCAAACTTGGTTGCTTGCTGGTTGTAGAACCGTGAGATTCCATGCCAAGCTGTGCGTACGTGATGATCGATGGTTTCTTCGCGTTTCATTGAAGGAGCAACGAAGGTATAAAAATATGTTATGCGTGCATACTAAATGAAAAATTAATTTTTTTAGAGTATTGACCAAATACTGTGAACCCAATTCCCCGATTTTGCGGTATTCTCTTTTATTAGTGAAATAAGATCGAATGCATCTACATCTTTCTGTTGTCGAATCCGTTAGAAATCCTTTTCGGCCACCTAAAGTCAAAACAAATTCTATGAAAATCTTTAATCTCCTTGTCGTGGCTTGCTTTCAAATGGTTGCTTTGCAAGCTCAGGACTATCCGATTTTGGTAAGCCCCCAATGGTTGCACGATCACCAAACCGATAAAGACCTTGTCATTCTGCAAGTGAACTTCATGAAGATCGATTACGATGACGAACACATTATGGGAGCTCGGTACTTGTGGCCAGGTTGGCTTGCCCCCGATTCACCGGAAGGCGCAATGAATCAGCTCTCAACTGAGAAAGCAAAAGAAGCAATAGAGGCACTTGGTATCTCCAATGACTCGCATGTTGTGCTTTGTCATGTACGTGGTGAAGTTTCACCTACAGCAAGAATGTTTTTGAGTTTGGAGAATTATGGATTGAAAGGACGTGTTTCTTTCCTTAATGGAGGAGTGGATGCATGGAAAAAAGCAGGGTTTCCAGTGACAAAAGAAGTCACCATTGTTAAGAAAGGAAAATTTAAAGCCAGTAATGAAGGATTGATAGTTGATAAAGATTATGTCAAATCAAAACTAAACTCTGAATCAGAGATTATAGTAGATGCACGAGCAAAGCGTTTTTATGATGGCGAGCCTGTTGGCAACCCGCGTGATGGCCATATAGCAAGCGCAAAAAATATTCCGTATCAAGATTTGATTGACCCTACAAATTTCATTAAAGCTGATGATCAACTTCAACCTTACTTTACAGCAGTGACTGAATCTAAGAAACCCATGATTGTGTATTGTTTCATTGGACAGACTGCGAGCGTGGTTTATATGGCTGGAAGGATTTTAGGATATCCGATGAAGTTGTATGACGGTTCAATGCAAGAGTGGAGTAGGATCAAAGAACTTCCTATGGAAATTACTCCGAAGGCGGAGGCGAAATAACCCTTTTGGTTCCGGCATACAATTCATATTCAAGCAAGCGGCAGTCCAGTTTGGCTGAATAAAATTCAATTCTGCGTTTAGCCTTCAAACCGATCTTTTTGGCAAGATCTAGGTTGCCGGTAAAAATGTAGCCGGTATAACCTTGGCATTTCTTTTTGAGGAAATCACCGATACGTGAATACGTCTTTTCTAATTCGATTACATCGCCCAATCGCTCCCCATATTCTGGGTTGAAAAAAATGACACCCGGTGTTTCAGGAAATGGTGTTAATTCAAAATCACAAACTGAAAACTCTATTAAACTTTCAACTCCGGCAGCAGCGGCATTCACTTTCGAAATCTCAATGGCATCTTCGCTGATATCGGTAGCAATTACTTTTAGGTTCGGCACCTGGATAATTTGCTTTTGCAATTTGTCAACTTCATTTAAATATTTTTTTTCGTCATAGCCAATCACGTGCATGAACGAATAATTTTTTCGAAACAATCCAGGTCTTCGGTTAGTAGCCAACAATGCTGCTTCGATTGCTACAGTTGATGAGCCGCACATCGGGTTAACAAACGGAGATTGCTTATCCCAATTCGTGGCCATCAAGGTACCGCTTACAAGTGCTTCGAGCATGGGTGCTTTGCCCGGAATTTTTCGATACCCGTGCTTGGCCAACGTTTCGCCTGAAGTGTCTAAGAAAATTTCTGCACGCTCATCTTTCCAATATAAATTAAAAGCAGCCTTGTCGAGTTCGGGACCCGAATCGGGTCTACGGCTCGCTTGTTTTCGCCTCCGAGTCACGATGGGATCCTTTACTTTTACGTTCACAAACATTTCATTATTTATTTTATAAATTTCATCCGGGCTTTCCACTGCGAAAACACACCTC
>DPLR01000074.1 GCA_003541895.1 Cytophagales bacterium
CGCAGTTTGCCGATGGAGATTCAAACCGCCAATGTTATTCGTGCACTTCGGATTGCTTCCGACATTCTGGCGCCTCATGGTTTAGTAATGGTGCTCGAAGCTCTGAGCGACAATCCTGATTTATTTTTGCGCCACACCGATCAAACGTTTATGATTTGTAAGGCGGTGAACAGCCCCGCTTGCAAATTTTTATTCGACATGTATCACATGCAACGCAACGAAGGAAACATCATTGCAAACTTAGATCGTGTGTGGGATGAGATTGGCTATTTACAGATTGGCGATAACCCCGGACGAAATGAACCCGGCACTGGGGAGATGAACTATAAAAATATTTTTAAGCACATCTACGATAAAGGATACAAAGGGGTGCTGGGCATGGAACACGGAAAATCGAAAGAGGGAAAAGAAGGTGAGGTGGCGTTGATCAAAGCGTATCGTGAAGCAGATGATTTTATATAATCATCTTTTGAATTTTTTACTCCATTCATTCGCTTGCTGATGTAATTTTATTTTGCCGCTGGCGATTTGTTCGGTCAGGCGTTCGTTCATTTTTCCTTTTGATGTAAAATGAAAATAGCCGCATTCTTCGCATTGATAAACAGCAATCGGGCCGCTGCCAGCATACGAATGCCGACTGTGCGCATCAATCAACGCATCTTCGGCCAAGGCTTGCGTTGGATATACTCTTTTCCCTGTGCGACATTTCAGCATTGCTAAATGACTTTTTTAATTTTCAAAACTTGCTTGTTGAAAAGCAGCTCCGAATTTTCCGTGAGCCCAATCAATTTTTGCCCAATAGGCGATTGAGCCGACACTGCAAAATATTTTTCATTGTCAATCATAAGTTCACCTGCGCTAATCGAAATATAAAATGCGTTTTGATTAGTGATTACCAAACTACCGAGCATAATTTTTGATGATGAACTAGCTGGGTTGATTTGCAGAAGTACCTCTTTTAATTTTAATGCTTCAGCTAATTGTTGAGCTGCCTGATCTCGTGCAATCTGTGCCATCGCTCTTCCGGTTTCGTATTTATCGCCTGCGCTGCTTTTTTCTTCTGCGTTAGCGGCTTCTTGTGCGGAGGCCATCGCTTGTTGAGCGGCATCCATTCGCTTTTGAACAAACTCCAAGCAGAGCGAATGAAGCCTTTGTTTGATTGTAACGGTGTCCATGGAGTTACAATATTATTCTTCTAACGGACGCTTCTTGATCATCCCGCCCTTGATATCATTCACGCTATTCTCAACCACAAAAGCTTCAGGGTCAATTTTGGCAATTTCCGTTTTCAGTTTCTGAAGCTCGAGTCGAGTGATCACCGAATAAATAATATCTACATCGTACGTGCGATGTCCTTTCTTTCCGAATCCACCTTTACCTTTTAGCACCGTTACCCCGCGACCCATTTTGTTAATGATCGCGTCTTTAATTCCATTGCTTTTTTCTGAAACGATCATCACGCTCGTGTATTCTTCGATGCCATGCACGACAAAGTCAACGGTCTTGCTCGCTACGAGATAGGTAAGTATTGCATACAATGCGGTTTCAATGTGCATGAGATAGGCTGCCACCGAAAAAATGATGATGTTAAGAATGAGAATAATATCTCCAACAGTAAGCGTGGTTTTACGGCTGGAGGAAATCGCGAGAATTTCTGTTCCATCCAGCACGCTTCCGCCTCTGATTGACAAGCCAATACCAGCGCCTAAAAAGAATCCACCGAAAAAAGCAATCAATAATTTATCGGAGGTGATCGCAGGAAATTCAATGTACGCCAATGTGAGCGCCAGCAAAATAATTGCTACCAAAGTTTTCGCAGCAAAGATTTTTGAAACCTGTGTGTAGCCAATGATGATAAACGGAATGTTGATGACCACTACAAGGATAGAGAGATCAATATTGTAAATAAAATTTACCAACAATGAAATACCCATTACACCGCCATCTAAAAAATGATTAGGCAATAAAAATGCTTTCAAGCCGAATGCAGCAGCGGCAACTCCGAATAGGATGAAAAATGCGTCTTTGATCGAGCGCGTAATATTGATCCTTCGGTCACGAAGTTCTTTGAGTTGATTAAATCGTTGAGCGGTACTCATTAAATAATTTCAAAATATCTTTTCATTTCCCAATCGGTTACAGGCTTGAGATGTTGGCGCCACTCCCACTCGCGCGTTTCTACAAAATGTTGCACAAATTTTTCTCCAAGAATTTCTTTTGCCACGGAAGAATTTTTCATTGCTTGTGTCGCCTCATTCAAGGTAGTTGGCAATGTGCCGTGCGTGTAATCGCGATAGCCATTGCCTTCGGTAACGGGTTGAAGTTTAAGTTTGTATTTTATTCCGTACAACCCCGAAGCAAGTGCGGCTGCCATGGCGAGGTATGGATTCACATCAGAACCAATCACACGCGTTTCCAACCGGCATGATTTTTCGCTGTTGCCCAACACACGCAACGCCACTGTTCGGTTGTCGATGCCCCATGTTAATGTGGTTGGTGCCCACGCGCCTTCTACTAACCGCTTATAGCTGTTGATGGTTGGTGCATACATCGGAAGCAAGTAAGGCAAGCAATACAATTGTCCTGCGACATAACTTTTCATGAGCGAACTCATTTTGTTCTTTTCTTTACCATCAAAGAATAAATTTTTCTTTGCCGACTTATCCCATAAGCTTTGATGCACATGGCCGCCACAGCCGGGAAGAGTTTCGCTGATCTTCGCCATAAACGTGGCCATGATGTTGTGTTGATAAGCAATTTCTTTGACGGCAGTTTTAAAAAGCAATGCCCGATCTGCAGCTTCTAAAATTCCGGAGTGAGTAATGGCTGCTTCTAAAACTCCCGGGCCGGTTTCTGTGTGAAGACCTTCGAGGGGCACATCAAATTTTTTTAGCAACTCAAAGAGATCAGTAAAGAATGGATTTTGTAAAGTAGAGCGCAAAATGGAATAACCAAACATGCCCGGAGTGAGGGGCGTGAGGTCTTTGTAATTTTTGTCGCGAGCACTCTTGGGCGTTTCTGCGAAGTTGAACCACTCAAACTCTTGCGAGAAAAAAGGAGTGAAGCCTGAACGTGCAGCATCACTCAACACTTTTTTTAGTAACTGCCGTGGACAAACATGCGAAGGTTTATTTTTTTCATCGAGTACTTCTCCAAGAAAAAAGGGAAGGTCGTTCTCCCAAGGAATTTTGCGGAAGGTGTTCAAATCAATTCGCGCAGGTGCATCGGGGTAACCCGAATGCCAACCCGTATAATCGGTATTGTCATAAGCAACATCATTGCTATCCCAACCGAAGATCACGTCACAGAAGGAAGTGGTGCCGCTCGCGATTGATAAAAATTTTTCTGTTGAAATATATTTTCCGCGAAGAATGCCGTCAATATCGGAGTACGCAATTTTTACTTTGCCTGCGGGATGTTTTTTTACGTAATCAAGGATAGCACGTGTGGTCATAAATCTTTGTATTGAGTCATTTAAATATACGAAATGTGACTAATGATTGACGCGAAGCCATTGGTGTAAGATTGTAATACCAGAAGATTCTTCTCATTAAATTTACCAATCTCATTTCATGATGAAAAAATTATACGTTGCCATCGCTCTACTTTTTTTGCTCAACATCAGTTCGCCTGCGCAGCAAGTGAAAGAACCAAAAGCATTTAGTGAAGAGTGGTCGAAACCGTATCCGCCTTTTCGAATCGTAGGCAATCTCTATTATGTTGGCACCTATGACCTGGCCTGTTATCTCATCACCACTCAGCAAGGCCATATTTTGATTAACACCGGATTGGCGAATTCAGAATCGCAGATTGAAAGCAATGTGAAGAAGTTGGGTTTTCGGTTTTCTGACATCAAAATTTTACTGACTACACAAGCACACTTTGATCATGTAGGAGCAATGGCATCTATTAAGAAGAAGACTCAAGCTAAAATGATGGTCGATGAAAAAGATGCTTCTACTTTAAAAGATGGTGGACGCTCGGACTATTTCTTTGGAGGCGATGCCAGCGCATTCGAACCGATTGAGCCTGATCGATTGTTGAAAGACCGTGAAATAATTTCTTTGGGTGATATGCAACTTACCTTATTACATCATCCGGGTCATACGAAAGGTTCTTGCAGTTTTTTATTTATAGTGAAAGACGATCAGAAGTCGTATCAAGTGTTGATTGTTAACATGCCTAGCATTATTGTTGATGGTAAGTTGAGTGAAGTGACCAAGTATCCTGAGATGAGTAGTGATTATGCGTACACACTGAAGGCAATGAAAGGGATTTCTTTTGATGTATGGCTTGCCTCTCATACAAGTCAATTCAATATGCACTTAAAACATAAATCGGGAGATGGGTACAATCCAAAGGTTTTTATCGATCGGAAAGGATACGATCAGGCATTGGCCGAACTTCAAAAGGATTATCACAGCAAGAAATGATTTGTTACAGGATTAAGATTTGAATTAACTTCGATTTACATTTTATCCACCATTGCCAATGAATTTAAAGCCCGTTTTCACTTTCGTTTTATTGCTAACAATGCTTGGAGCACAGGCACAGCAGAAAACGTACTGTAACCCGATTAACATTGATTACGGTTACACGCCAATCCCCAACTTCAGCCAGTGGGGTCGACATCGTGCTACGGCCGATCCGGTGATTGTAAATTACAAAGGAATTTTTCTTCTCTTCAGTACGAATCAATGGGGTTATTGGCACAGCACTGACATGCTCAACTGGACTTTTCATTCAAGAAGATTTTTGCGTGAATGGAACAAAGTGTATGATGAACTTTGCGCGCCTGCTGTGGGCATCATTGGCGACACGGTAATTGTGATGGGCTCAACCTACCAACGCGACTTCACGGTGTGGATGAGCGCCAACCCAATTGCTAACGAATGGAAACCCCTCGTTGAAAAATTTGACATTGGTGGTTGGGATCCCGATTTCTTTACCGATGACGATGGTAAACTTTATATGTACAACGGCAGTAGCAATAAATTTCCGTTGTATGGAATTGAACTTAATCGCAAAACTCTTGCACCTCAAGGCACGCGTAAAGAAATGCTTTGGCTTGTTTCGTGTCG
>DPLR01000382.1 GCA_003541895.1 Cytophagales bacterium
CCCAGCGATTGGTACAATGCTTTTTCGCCCATGCCAACGAAAGCCGTTTTGTTCTTGATGTGCCTTACCTCGGGCCCAGTGAAATTCTTCTTCAGGAAATCGTTGTATTCTTTCAGCACCGCTTTTTTCTTTTTGTACTCAGCAGCCCATTTGGTCAAGCCGCGCGTCAACCAGAAACCTTTTGCCTTCCCCAGCGCAAGCAGCGAATCCATCTTCGGGTCCTTCTGCTTCTTCGGGTTTTTCTTTAACCACCCCTCAATGCCAAAACGGAACGAGACAGGGTCGCCATAAATGTTCTGCCCATGCTGGGTGAAATTGTACATCACCTCCGAGTAGCCCTTTATTTTCTTGTAAATGGGGAAATCTTTTTTGATGCCCGCATAAAGCCCCCACACGGTGGCCTCGTGCTTCACATCGCGCGTTCCATCCGTGGGCACGAAAGCGTCCATCACCTCGGGTGCGACCTTAAAAGTGATGCCGTGCGTCCATAGGTAAGAGGCAGAAGCGCGCACACCATAAACACGGTCGTACTTGTTGGTGCGGAACTCACCGTGAGAGATGCCAATGCGTTCGTTCCATCCGAGCGATATCGTCAAGTGTGGATTGAACCGCCAGCCCACGTACGGGTTGAAGTCCACCAGCGCATAGCTTTTGTTCTGCACAAAATAATTTACTCCCGGCACGGTGCGCTCGTACCACGGCTTGCCCTTCAGAGGGTTGGGCGCGCGCTTGGGCAGCTCCGCCAAACTTTTTACGCTGCTGTACTTCTCCTTGTATTTTGAAACCTGCGACATCGCAGACTGCAGCTCTTGCTCTTTGCCCGCGAAATGATTGATTGCTGGTTTCAACTGAGCCAATGCAATTGAGTCAGCGCTCTTCGGGTTCTTGAGCGCACCCAGCTCTTTTTCCATCTTGTCCACTTGGGCTTGGTCCTTGAACATGCCTTTCAACTCAGAGCTCTGCGAGGCCACGTTCTTGGCGTCCAGCTCAAGTGCTTCGGCAGAAGTCTTTCCTTTGAGCGATTGAAGTTGGTTGATGTCCTTGCTAAGTGAAGGATCGAGGTTTGAAACCGATGGCATGTTCACCGTAGGCACCGAAAGGTTGCCCGGCAAGTTGGCCGAGGGCATGGAAGGCAGACTCCCAGTAGGCAAGTCACTTGACGGCAGCGAGAAAAAATTAGTTGGGACAGAATAGCCGTGGATGTTTTGGGTGAACGACTCGAGTTCATGTTGGGCATCGCTGGGCAGTTGCATTGATGAGGCTTTGGAGAGCGTTTCACTTTTCAGCGAACTTATTTTGGAGTTCAGTTCATTGAGCTGTTGTGTTTTCGATTTTTCCAAACTGTCTATTTTGTTGGTGACAGATGCAGTAGACAAATTCAATTTGGCAAGGCTGTCCTTTTGGTGATTGAGTTGGGCCAGTGCCCCATCAAGTTTCTTCACGGGGGCAGCATATGTTTTTTGCAGGCTGTCGCTTTTATGCTTGAAATTTTTCTGGAGCGAATCGAGCGAATAGTTTTTGAACTTGGAGAGGCTGTCAATTCTAAATCCTATCCCTTGGATCGTGTCCTCACGATCCAACCTCTGTAATCCTTCTTCGCTTTTTTTTTGCAAGAGAGAATCCTGCGCGAACGAAGCGAAGTGAAAATAAAATGCAAAAAGAAAAAATAATGCTAACCTCATTGGTGCAAATGTGGAACGGATAAAATGATTTCTCAAAAAAAAGATGACCTGTAAAAAAAAGCACTAAGTCAATACGGGAAATTTCCCGTATTGTATTATCAATTTTTTTTTACTAAAGAGGGCGTCATTCTAAAGTATCACTTATGAAAAATACCTACCATACATAAGTGCCAACAGCCCCGGCAGGTAAACTGGTAATAACACTATAATTCTTGATGCCGATGGTGAAATTTTGTGTGTTATCATTGTCATTCACTACAATGAGTACCTTCTTTTTATCGGGCGTAATGAAGGCAACGTTGTACAAATTTTCTCCGATGGTGCTGGCAACCCGCACAGAACCTGGCCGCACAAATTTTGAAGCGTGTGCTATGATGTAATAAGAGACATTTCGAGTAACAGCACCTGTTGAATTATTTACAGTCAATGCGCCTTGGCACTCGGTGCAACCACCGTTGCTCGTGTGCGGATTAAAATTTTGATCAGCCGCTAGGTTCCATTCTAAAACGTTTCTACTCCAATTGCGTGGCGCGCCAACAATTAGATTTTTTACGTGCCAACGTAGGTCTCCACCAAAAGATCCACTCCCGCTGGTCCATTGTTCAGTGAAGTATACATTTTTATCTGGGTAAGCAGTATGCACAGTACCCATCGCACTGATGTCACCCAAGTACATGTGGAAAGCGCTGCCATCTACAAGCGCTCTTGTTGTTGCATCATTCAAAATTGAAATTGGGTAATTCGGATGATCACAATTATGATCGTACAAAATAATTTTCGTTTTTATATTCGCGTTTTGGAAAGCCGGCCCAAGAAAATTCTTCACGAAATCGTTTTGCTGGTCACTCGTCATTACCATACTTGGTGTGTTCCCTGGGTTTTCAGGTTCATTCTGAATCGTAACGGCATCGATAGTAATACCTTCACCTGCCATTTGCTGAATGTATTTTACAAAGTAGTTTGCATAAACAGAGTAATACGTTGGATTCAAGTTTCCACCTTTGGCGTCATTGTTTGTTTTCATCCACACAGGTGCTGACCATGGGCTTCCCAAAATTTAGATACTTGGATAAATAGCAATAATTTCTTTCAGCAAAGGAATCAAGTATTGTCGGTCAGGATCGAGGCTGAATGATGAAAGATTGGTGTCTGTATTTCCCGCTGGGAGGTCATCGTATGAAAAAACATGATCATCTAAGTCGGAGGCGCCAATGCTTACCCGCAAATAGCTGATGCCTATTCCGTTTCCATCGGGAAGAAAAAGTTCTTGAAGTAATGTGGTGCGTTCACTTGCACTTAATTTTTGCATGATCAACATAGCGCTGCCTCCGGTGAGTGTGTACCCAAAACCATCGATGGTTTGAAATACGGAAGTAGTATCAATTTTTATGGTAGCAATTCCTGATGAATCTCTTTTAAAAACTAAGGGAGCTAGTGACGTCAATAAACTCGTTTTGTCTGCCGTGGTTATCCAAGCATTTATGGGCGCGCCTAATTTTACTTGTGTGTTTTGGTATTCTTTGGGCGAAGGAGAACAACTCAGCAACAGTACTATTAAACTGAGTGATGCAATTTGAAACGTGGTTGTTAATTTGTTCATGGCTGTAAATCAAATAATTTTTCTTTTGAAAGATGCAGAATCTTAGTTCTTCTGTATCATCGGTTTGTCAAGGTAATTATAAAAGTGTATTCACGAAAAAACGATATAGGTAAAAGGTCAATTCGTTTTGCGAAATGCCAGTAATTATCCTTGGCTGATTTTTACCGAGGTCATGGTCAATGATCCACCCACGGCTTTGTCATTAAAAAATTCGATCTTCTCATTTCCCTCTTTCAGCGCCAGTGTGTAAAGTAAGGGCAAGAAATGTTCCGGTGTTGGAATAGCAAGGTCAAATTCTTTTCCTTGTGAACGGAAATTGATGACCGCTTGAAAGTTTTCGTTGGAGATAAATTTTTTCATTTTGTCGCTGGCGGTGTACGCCCAATCATAACCGTACTCGGGTTCATTCAATTTATTCCAGGCTACCATGCGCAGGTTATGCACCATATTTCCACTGCCAATAATCAGCACACCTTTCTTCCTCAGCACAGCTAACTCGCGGGCAAGTTCAAAATGATATTGAGGATTTTGGAAATGATCAAGACTCATTTGAATAACAGGCACATCGGCCTTGGGGTACAAATGTTTGATCACGCTCCAAGCGCCATGATCTAATCCCCATTTGTCATCAAGGCCAACGTCTGTTTTTTTGATCATTGCTTTTGTCTTTTTTGCCAACGCTGGACTGCCCGGGGCAGGATACTGCACATCATACAATTCTTTTGGAAAGCCACCAAAGTCGTGAATAGTTGGCGGGTAATCCATAGCGGTAACAAACGTTCCTCTCGTTTCCCAATGGGCCGATACACAAAGTATGGCTTGCGGTTTAGGTATTTCAGTCGCTACTTTTCGGAAGCCACTCACAAACTCATTTTCTTCGATGGCATTCATGGGGCTACCGTGCCCTAAAAACAAAACCGGCATTTTATCGGTGGTTTGAAAGGGCTCTGTTATTTTATTTAGGTCATTCAGCTTCATAGTCATTCCGGTTAATGGTAAAAGTGTTAACGCTTTTAGGAAATCGTTTCTGTTCACTTGAAAGGGAATCAAATTTTATTTAACAAAGTTAAAACCCTGCTAAGCAGTTGCTATTGATTTGAAATAAGAAAGAACTTGATTCAAATCAATAAGAATAATGCAATCTAGACCATCAAACTATTTTTAAATGAGTTTCAGCCTCACAATTCATTTGACTCGGAACCATATGAGTTTCATTGTAGGGATAGAAACTTCTTGCTAAAGAGTAACAGGTGGTTCACTTCCATGTTCGCGTTCGTATCGCTTTCTTTCAGTGAGGTAAAACAAAGGAGGGATAACGATAGGCGCAAAGATCAAGGTGCTCGTGAGTCCACCAATAATTACCGTAGCCAAAGGGCGCTGCACGTCTGAGCCAATGCCTGAGCTGATGGCTGCCGGTACCAGGCCAACAATGGCAACCACTAAAATGGAAAGTATAGCGCGAAGTTGTTCGCCAGAAGCATGAATGACAATTTCTTTTAATGTTCCCTGATGAAACTCTTCGGTTCGCTTAATGGCAGACATGAGTAGCACACCTGCCATTACTGAAATGCCAAAGATGGAAACAAAGCCAACACCCGCAGAGACATTGAAGTGATAACCACGAATCAGTAACGCCAGTATGCCACCACCCAGCGCAAATGTTATGCACGACATTGTTACCAATGTATGTTTTGAGTTTTTAAAGAGAGAAAAAAGCAATGCACCTACCAATAAAACAGTGAGCGGAATAGTTACCGAAAGCTGTTTGCCGGCACGCTCAAGGTTTTCATACTGCCCACCATAAATCACGTTGTACCCTTTCGGTATTTTAATTGACTTTTCAATTTTTTCGCTGACTTCGGCCACAAAACCACCTTGGTCGCGACCGCGTATGTTGGTGCGCACCGTTACCATTCGTTTACCGTTGATCCGGTAGATGTTGGTTTGGCCTTCAACATAGTTGATGTCGGCCAACTGGCTCATCGGAATGTAGGCGCCACTCGCTGAAGGAACCAATAAATTTTTTATTGCTTCGATTGTGCTTCTGCTTTCGGGAAGAAAGCGTGCAACGATATCGTAGCGTTTTGTGCCATCGTAAACTTTCGAAATAATTTTACCTCCAATGGCTGCTTCAATCATTCCTTGAATATCACTCACATTAATTCCAAACCGTGCGGCATTTTCGCGATTGATGTTAATGGCCACTTGTGCTTGTTCTCCCTCTTGTTCAACGTTAACGGCTACAGCGCCTTGCATGTTTCTAACGATCTCTGCAATGCTATCGGCTTTGGTGCGCATGAATTCTAGATTATCGCCTACAACGGAAATGGCAAGATCAGCGGCACTTCCGGTAACAATTTCCATTACCTGGTCAATGATCGGCTGGCCGGTGGAAAAAAAGGCACCCGGAAAATGATTTTGCAAGTCGGTTTGAATCTGTGCTACCAAATCTTTTTTCTTGATGGTGTCGCTCCAGAGTTTGTATTCTTTAAGGCCAACTAAAATTTCAGTACGGTTGGTAGGGAAGGGGTCTGTACCGTCATCGTTACGCCCTGTCTGTGTGATTACATAATCAATAGGTGGATACTTTGAAATGATTTCTCTAATCTTAGGAGCAAGCTTTGCGTTCTCTTGAATCGTTACTCCAGCAGGCATAAAACAACGCAAGAAAATTGAACCTTCATCAAGCTCAGGTAA
>DPLR01000641.1 GCA_003541895.1 Cytophagales bacterium
ATCTTTCAAGACCGATGGGTGTGGCGCATGGCTTGGCGCGATGGGCGTCATAACCTGTCGCGATTGTTTTTGTTCATGGCTGCTTTGATTTCTGGCATTTCTGCCATTGTTGCTATCAGCTCATTGAATTATTCTTTTCATGATGAACTCGATCGTAACGCAAAAGAATTACTCGGGGCAGATTTGGTCATCAATAGCAATAAAAAATTCGATTCATCGTGGTTTCAATTTTTGGATAGTGCCAAAGTCGAGACAGCCCGAAATGCCGAAATGGCTTCGATGGTTTTGTTCATGAACTCGGGGAACTCGCGCTTGGCCCGAGTGACTGCCCTTCAAGGTCGATATCCGTTTTACGGAAAGATGTCAACGCAACCAGCAAACGCTTACGACCGTGTTGGAACTGGTGAGTTCGTGATGATTGATGAGTCATTGGCAAATCAGTTCAATGTTCATCTAGGAGATTCGCTAAAAATTGGAAATAAGAAATTTCTGATGGCAGGTGTGGTTACAAAAATGCCTGGCGGTAATGGGTTTAGTTCAACAATAGCACCCACGGTTTACATTTCACTACCATCGCTTGATTCAACCGGACTTGTACAATATGGGAGCAGGGTTGGCTATAGTCTGTTCATAAAATTGAATGCGGAAAAAGACGCGAAGTCATTCATTGATAGAGCAAATACGCTTGCTCAGAAACTTGGAAACTCTGTTGAGACTGTCGAACGAAGGAAAGAAGGTTTGGGAAGAGGCTTTCGTTCAGTCTACCAATTTTTTGCTTTGTTAGCATTTCTTGCGTTGATCTTAGGATGCATAGGTGTGGCAAGCTCTGTTCATATTTATGCAAGAGAAAAGCGAGATGAAGTTGCCATGCTCCGCTGCATTGGTTCTTCAGGATGGCAAGCCTTCCATATTTATTTTATTCAGGTTTTTATATTAGGATTGGTAGGTAGCTTGCTCGGAGCAATTCTTGGAGCAGCTATTCATCAACTTTTGCCAATCGTCTTTAAACAATATTTGCCCGGTGATATTGAATTTCATTTTTCGTTAAGAGCATTCGTTGAAGGGATAATCACAGGCGCAATTGTGTCGGTGTTGTTTACCGTTTTGCCTCTAGTTTCCGTTAGGTTCGTTCCACCGCTCACCGTTTTACGGGCTGATTTTGTTTCTGGAAGAATTTATTCGAAAACAAAAATAGTCACTATAGTACTGATAATCATTTTTCCAATCTTGGCGGCCGCTTATCAGATTAAGAATATTTTGTCGGGAACTTTTTTTGTGTTGGGCATAGGCGCAGCACTTGTTTGTCTTATTCTTGTCGCAAGTGGATTGTTGTTTTTTATCCGAAGATATTTTCCTAAGCGTGCACCATTTATTTTTAGACATGCCCTATCCAATCTTTTCCGTGCGAACAATCAAACACGGATGCTCATTGTAGCGATAGGATTGGGGGCATTTATCATCTCGGTTTTAAATATCATTGAGCACAGCTTGTTGAATCAAGTGGAATTCAAAGGAAAGGCAAATCAATCGAACACCATTTTGTTTGATATTCAATCGAGCCAGAAAGAAGGAGTTGTTGATTTGATCAGGCAGAATCATTTGCCCGTAAATCAATTGGTGCCAATTGTAACTTGCAGATTGAATAAACTCAAAGGGAAAACGGTAGAAGAAATAAGAAAGGACACGGTAAAGATTCCTCACGGAATGTTGACACGCGAATATAGGGTAACTTATCGCGATAGCCTAACAAACTCTGAAGAGCTATTGGAAGGTAAATTGCAACATTTAGAATCTGGAAAAAAAGATTCGGTTTTTGTTACGATCTCTGACGAAATTAAAGAAACACTAAAATTAAAAGTGGGTAATTCACTTGAGTTTGATATGCAGGGCGTGCCGATGAAAGCGATCATATCAGGTGTACGAAAAGTGCAATGGCCTAAAGATCCGCCTAATTTTATTTTTGTGTTTCCTTCTCACGTGTTAGAAGCAGCACCCCAGATTTGGGTGGCAACCACATTGATAAAAGATGAAAGCAGTTCTGCGCAATTTCAAAAATCATTGGTAACTAATTTCCCCAATGTCTCGCTCATCGATTTGAGGTTGGTATTGAAAACAGTTAACGAACTATTCGATAAAATTAGATTAGTGGTACGGTTTCTTGCCTTGTTCAGTATAGTCACCGGTTTGGTTGTGTTGACTGGAGCTGTCATCAACAGCAAGTTCATTCGCATTAAGGAAAATGTTTTATTGAGAACAATTGGCGCGAGCACGAAGCAAATTGTAAGCATTACTCTGATTGAGTATGCCTATCTCGGCTTATTCAGCGCTTTAACGGCATTGATACTTTCACTCGGAGGTGGTTGGTTGCTCACTAAATTTTTCTTTGAAGTGAAATTAGCAGCAAACTATTTGGAGCTACTCATTATAAGCATAGGTGTGATGCTGCTTACCATGTTGATCGGTTGGTACAACTCAAGAGATGTAATTAGCACATCTCCACTTCAGGCTTTGCGAAGAGAAAATTAATTATTTCCATTGCGAAGGATTGGCCCTCCAGCTTTGCACATAACTTAATTGGCTTTCATCGAGGTATTTTTTATCAACAGCTTCCGTCAGCAGATAATTGAAATAGCTACGGCAGACAAGTGGAATTTGCGATTGTTCACATGCCTTGACATCACCATCAAACCCCTACGT
>DPLR01000331.1 GCA_003541895.1 Cytophagales bacterium
GGTCCCATGACCGGCGGTGGCGCTGCCAACAACCTCGCCTCCGCTCTTGATCGATTCGATGCGGCGGACATCCAGCCGGATAGTGGCATAGAACTTGAGCGCGCGCCCGCCGGAGGTCGTCTCCGGGCTGCCGAACATCACACCGATCTTCTCGCGCAGCTGATTGATGAAAATGCAAGAGCACCCGGTTTTGCTAATTGTACCCGTAAGCTTACGAAGCGCCTGCGACATCAATCTTGCCTGAAGTCCCATTTTACTTTCGCCCATTTCACCCTCGAGCTCGCCTTTCGGAACAAGGGCTGCCACAGAATCGATTACTATGATATCTATAGCTCCTGAGCGAATTAAGTGCTCTGCAATTTCAAGAGCTTGCTCGCCATTATCAGGTTGAGAGATAAGAAGGTTTTCGGTGTCGATGCCTAATTTTTCGGCATATGATTTATCAAAAGCGTGCTCCGCATCAATGAACGCTGCAAGCCCACCTTTCTTTTGTGCTTCAGCTATGCAGTGCATGGTTAGCGTTGTCTTTCCAGAAGATTCAGGTCCGTAAATTTCAGTGACTCTTCCGCGCGGGATTCCACCTATCCCCAAAGCAATGTCCAGACCAAGAGAGCCAGTAGAAATGGCCGGCACATCCATGATCTTTTCATCACTTAGTTTCATTACTGTACCCTTGCCATAGGTTTTCTCAAGTTTATCAATCGTCAATTGAAGGGCTTTTAATTTCTCTTTTGCATCTGAGCTCATAGGGTTTTCTTATTTAAAATCGAATGCTAAAATATTTAGTATTTTACTAAAAACAAAATCAGACTATAATTTTTTTATCAAAAGTGAGATCAAATGCTTGGCTGAACACCATCGATCAGTGATAAAAATAGTAGCTACAAATGATAAATTTTTTTTAAAGAGGATGACTTTCAAAGCAAACTCTTAATTAAATTTCAGAAGAAATAATTTCTACTCAACTCCAAAAAAAAATTAACCCAATTGTGCCATGGCAAAGAAAGCTAAAAAAGCAGCTAAAAAAGGAAAAGCTAAACCTAAAAAAGCAGTGAAGAAAGCAGCTAAAAAGAAAGTTGTAAAAAAGGCCGCAAGCAAAAAGGTAAAGAAAGCTGCCAAAAAGAAAGTAGTTAAGAAAGCGGCTCCTAAGAAAAAAGCAGCACCGAAAAAAGCAGCACCAAAAAAGAAAGCAGCACCTAAAAAGGTGGCACCCGTAGCTGCTCCTGCACCAGCACCGGCTCCTGCGCCTATGCCCGAACCTACACCAGCACCCGAGCCACCAGTTTCAAATTCTGGAATGGATTCTGGTTCTGGAATGTAAATCGTTCGTTAAACTTTGTTAGAAAAGCGGTTCTGTTTGCACCGCTTTTTTTATGCCTTGTGATTAGGAATGGTGATGCTGAACAACGAGCCAACCTCTACTTGTGATGTAAATTCAATTTGACCGTTTAGTTTTTCTGCCGCTTTCTTTGCAATGTAAAGCCCTAGGCCATTGCCCTTAGATCGTTCATTTGCCCTAAAATACATTTCAAAAATTCTTGATTTGTATTCATCCATAATGCCCTGGCCATTATCAGCTATTTCGATAGTGGCTTGAACTTCGTTCACATCAGCTTTAATTTTAACGAACGGGTTCTCTGTTGTACAAAAGTGGATCGCGTTTTCAATAATGTTCTCCAGAATAATTTTTAACATGGCCGGATAGGAAACCAACGGAAAACGTTCTTCTACATTTATTTGAACATTGATCTTTTTCAGTTGGATACTTGGCTTGAATCCATCTACAATTTCCTGGATCAGTTCTTTTATAAAAACTTCTTTGAATATCATTTGCTGAGCTCCCACATCGCTAATGGATTGAAGTTTCTGAAGCATCTTATCGAGGTTTTCGGCAGTCTCATTCACTTTATCAAACAGTTCGAGTGAGACCGGATCTTTCACCGTAATTTTTGCTACTCCGGCCAGTCCTAAAAAAGTGGTAATCGGTCTTCTGAAATCATGTGAGGAGCGATAAAAAAAAGTGTCTAATTCTTTATAGGCCTGTTTCAATTCTGAAGTTCTGGCTTCTACTTTTTCTTCGAGGTCGCGGTTGATGTTCGAAATGATTTGAGAGGCCTCGATTAACTCTTCAGATTGTGCCTGAATTTCTTCCTTTTGCTCGAGGATGTCAGTATTCAACTTTTGTAATCGCTGATTGTCTTTTGTCTTTTGTTGACCGTACCGATACACCACAACGCCTGCAGCAATCAAAATAAAAATAGAAACTAACGATAGAGCAATAATGTAACGCTGCTGCTGGGTAATAGAACGCTGTGAAGACAGCTCGGTTTCTTGTACTTTTTTCTGAAAGTCAAGCTCGCGCAGTTCTCTCTCTTTATTTTCAACTTGATATAGAGCCTGCATCTCGGCAATTTTCAAACTTCCGCTTTCTGTATAAATACTATCGATTAGTGATTCGTAGAGCGAATGATACCGAATTGCTTTTTTTAGATCACCAACTTGTTCATACTGTTTTGCATAGTTTGCATAAACATATTTTAGAAGAAACTTGGAATGGATTTCTCTCGATAAATCTTCAGCTCTTTTTAAATACGCTAATGCTTCATCGTATTTCTTTAATTTAATCATCAGGCTGGCCAATGAATTATACGAGAGTCCCAGATCGAGTTTGCTATTATATTTTTCTTCGGTAGCCAATGCCTTCCTTTGAAGAAACAACGCTGAATCATTTTTGCCTTGCGCTTCATATACTAATGATTTGTTGTACAGCACCGAAGAAATGCCCAGTTCATTACCAAAAACTTTGCGCAGGGCAAAAGCCTTGTTAAACTCATCCAACGCTTTGGCGTATTCTTTTTGAATAAGAAAAATCAACCCTCGGTAATTGTGGCATTCGGCCATGCCGTGCCGATCACCAATCGATTTGCGAATACTCTCTGATTTATCCAGATACTCGTTGGCTAATTTGAAATTCAACTCTTCTTTATAAACCCAAGCTACGTTTGCATAGAGATTGGCCGTTTCTAATTGCAGACCGTATCTCTCACCAATTTTTATTCCTTCAAAATAATATTCAGACGCAAGCGAATTTTGAGACATCTCAGCATAGAGATACCCAATTTGGGTGTAAACTTCAATGCGATGAAGAGGATATCGGTAAATGTTAGATACCTGCAAGGCATTGAAGGCATGGTCAAGCGCCTCTGGCAGATTACCTTTGCGATACGATTTTGTTGACTCGTGCAAATGACATTTGATGCGTTGTAGATAGTCGTGCGTTTTTTCTTCTTGCGCACACATCTTTTGAAAATAGCCATCCGATTTTTCAAAGTCTAACGTTTGCTCGTAAAGTCTTCCATACAAATCCCAAATGTTCATCAATACATAAAAATCATCTGGTTTTTTAAGGGCGTATTCTTCAGCCAGTTTTAAATACTGCAATGCCTCCTGATTTTTCCACTGGATCAATTTTACATTGGCCAAGCCACGATAAAAAAAACCGAGATAATAGGGATCTCCTTTTTCACCAACGGTTTTAATGGCTTGGTTATAGTAATATTCAGCAGAGTCGTAATGAGCTAAATCGCGATGGGTGCTGCCAATCAGCATCAGGTTATAGCCTACGTATTCTGGCTTCAGTTTGGCCTCAATATTTTTCGATGCCCAAAAATTCTTTAACGCCTCCGAATAGTTGCCCAAACTAAAATTGCCCAGCCCATTAATGGTGAGCGCATATTTCTTGCCAGCTGCATAATTAATTTCATTTGCAAGGTCATAAGCTTCATGCGCATACTGTTCAGCAGCTTTGTCGTCAAAATCATACAGGTCATAGGCAATCTGACTGAGCAGGTCAACTTTTTGTTCTTTATTCTTAGATTTTTCGAGCAGGTTTTTTAAGCTGTCTGCATACGGCTTTTGCGCATAGTTGCGCTCTTGAAGTATATAAAGAATAGCAATAAGTAAAGACAGCCTTAACATGAGAAATTGGATGAACTCAAGCTTTTAATTTAGCTAAAAATCTATAGAATAAAATTCCGATCTTCCTGATTCTTTTCCCTACCCCAAGTTTCATATCGTATTAACTTTAAGATTAAAAAAAATGAACAACCGCAGACTTCCCATTATTATCGTAAGCGTTATTGCCATCATTGTATTGCTCGCTATTACGTCCAGCCTTTTGTTCACTGTTGAGGCAACTAAGCGAGCCATTGTCTTTCGGCCCTTTGGCACTGGGCTAGATAAAGAGCATGTCATAGGCCCGGGCACACATATCAAAGCACCTTGGAATGATGTCTACGTCTATAAGGTGAATGA
>DPLR01000240.1 GCA_003541895.1 Cytophagales bacterium
GAACAAAAATGTGAAAAAGGAATTGCTTGAAGTTTTTAAATGCAGGAATTGTTGGAGCTGATGTTTCAGGTTATTACATGAAGGTAAAAGTCTTTTGTCAAATCCAAATTATAATGTAGTTTATGAGAGAAAACGTACTCAACTTTGATGTCTTCACCGAAGTCTTCGTCAAAATCTTAGAATCTCTTCAAAGCAGTTGCTTGCAATTCAATCTAAAGTAGCTGGTCGGCATCATATTGAATATAATGCCCCAACAGCAACGTGTTTCGAATTTGGTAATGTTTTTACATTAATTGCAATATTCCTAACTTTTTATTGTCTTAGTATGTTTGTGTTTTTTCTAAAAAACAATACCCAATGATTCTACTCTATGAAGAATAGTTTTAAGCCTTGGATATATTCCCTGTTTGGAATTTTATTTATATGAGATATTACAAATTATTTTTGATGCAATATTTGGTGTAGAATTTGGCCGGTTTATCCAAGCATCAGAAAAAAATTTTAGCAATGTTAGAGATAAAGCCAGATATGACGACAAAAGAAATCGCCGAGATGATTTTTGGCAGACTTGTGGAGTACAAATCAAAGGAGTATGCGTCCGTTTATCGCAGTTTGATCTCTATAGAAAACCAAGGCTATATCCAAAGAGTGCAGATTCAACTTCGCTGGCGGCGGTCAGAGTTAAAGTTGAAATCAAAGGTGCTTACCCATGCCTGAATTATTTTAATTGGTTGACTTCGAGTTTAATTTTAAAGTGCAATTATAGGTTTAGTATTCTGCTTATGATTTGATGTCAATGTGACTCGAAGAATACTCTTTGTTAGAGAAAAAAATATGTGATCAATAATATTTTTCTGCCAACTCGCGGGCTTTTTTATCTTCAGGGCTCTCTTCAGTTTCTTTAGTCGAATCTTCCTCTTGATTCTCGTTTTGTTCCGTTTGTTGTTTTTGATCCTTTTCGCTTTCCTTTTCAGCGATTCTCTTTGCCTTATCAATGTAACTTTTAAGGTCTCGATCCTTCATCATCTTTTCAGGCAATGTCTCTGGAGCATAAATCAGAGGCAAAACTGCCACAAACAAAAAGAAGCTTGCAATCGAAAATGCTGTGGGTGCTTGAATACTGTCTTTAAAAGGATTAATTAGGATGGGCAAGAAACTTAAAAAAAGGTAGGGTAATCCACCTAAAACATAATATTTTTCTTTTTGAAATGCCTCAGACAAATCTCCCCAAAGTGTCATGAAAAATACTGCAGCAAACATCCCCCATGCGGCACTATCAAAGCCAATATAGATAGCTTGAGCGAAAGGATTATCAGAGAATAAACTGAGTACGGCATATTCTATCCCAAAAATAACGAAACCTGCTATTACAATTCTCTTTCTACCCACTCGGTCGGCTAATACTCCGCCAATAATGGCAAAGATCCCTGAAAGTGCAAACGTGATGAATCCCGCTAATTCTGCAGAATCTCCAAGCACGTTCGCTGCAATAGGAGATTCGGCGAAGTTTACTATTGAAAACATTGTCCAAGGTATCAAGTATAAGATTATATCTCTACGGGCCAGAATTCGTCTGTAACTTTCAGAGGATTTTTTAGGTATTGACTCTTGTTTTTTTGGTACAAGGGCAAGGAAAAGAAGTAGACCCACGATTCTCCATAGAGCGAGGAGTTCAAGTCCTAATGTAGGTTCCACAATATTTACTAAGTAAACAACGGCCAGAACCCCAAAACCAAACGTGCACCATGTGATTCCACCTAAAAATCCTCGTGTAGTTATGCGCGTTACGTCGGCAAAGTATGCCAAAGTTGAAGGCAGCCCCATTCCAACTGACAAACCCAACAGCAAAGAAAGTATAAAATTCACATACAAATTATTACTAGGAATAGTCACCAAAGCCAAGGTCATGATTGCCCCAAAGACTATCCAAGATGCTAGACCAATTTTCCGTTGACGTGGAAATAACCACCCCCCGATAAATGCCGATACCGCTATAGCAGCAAAAAAAACTCCAAATAGTAGGATTTCTATAAATATGTCTAGATCTAACTTTTCAATTTGACTACTGAAAACTGAATAAGTTGAGGCATACCAGATAAGGCTGTTGGCAACTATGACCAAGACGGGCGCGAATTCTCGCCAGTTAATTCCTCCAAAGATGCTTCTTACACCTAACATAACACTATCTGGCTCATTGCTTATTACGGCTCTTTAGCATATAACACTTATTAATTCAACATACTGTATCTCTGTTCTACAGCAAATGTTAAGTAGTAGATATGTTCTACACATCTATTGAGGAGAGAAAAGTGAAGGCAAAAAAAACTATTCCAGTACGGACTCTACCGCCATAAGTACTACAAATCCTCCAACATGGAAGATACCCACAGCTCAAGTTGCTTACAGAGTTCTTTGCCCTGTAGTATACGTAACACGTAGATCGCCTGTGCTGCGAAATCTTCCATCTCTTTTTTTAGTTTTTTAACGGATTCTGCTTCAAAAACTGTGTCTATTATTGTTTCAAGGTCTTTTTTTGCAATCCTCTTTTTTAGCAATATTTTTTCAATTTCCTTCTTCGTTTTAGGATCCTGCATAGCGAAAATCATCGGAATAGGCAAGCGATCGATATTCATTTTTTGCGCTAGCTCCTCAATTTCAAAAACATCAATAAATTCCTCCCTCAAAGTAGTCAGTATTCCAAGTATTCTGCCGTACTGACTAAGAGCTTTTATCTCGTTTTCTGTACCTCCCCCAAAAATAGCTCCAAAGCACATGTCAGCCTCGATGCTAGCCGCTTTCTTTTTTACAAAAGCCAAATATTCCGCAGGTTCTCCATTTAGCTTTCCTTTCAAACCTAGTTCTAAGGCATGAGCGTTGCCAACATCAAACAAGTTTGCTTTTAAAACATCAATACTCTCCTGTAATTTGGTTGGAGCAACTTCAACTATGGATTTAATTAGGAGCGTAAATCCCTGCATTAAAAACGC
>DPLR01000538.1 GCA_003541895.1 Cytophagales bacterium
CCTCCATAGTAGTAGTAAGGAAACATGTTGCCTTCGCGACTGAATAATTCATATCCAAGGTAGCCAGCCCATATTTCACTCAAGATGGTGCATGAAATTTCTTTTCGCTTAAATCGAAAAATCTGCCCAGCGGCTTCTTCTTCAAAATATTCAGAGTACAAACCGGTTTCAATTACCCAACCTAAATACATGCCGATGTGGACATACGCTTGTTCAATGGGCAATGAATCAGGAAAGTTGCCAAGGAAATGTGTTTTGGCATTGTCGTAAATGGTCTTCTGCATATCCGATTTCTTCTCCATAAATTCTGGTTTTGAACTTGATACAAGGTAAGCAGTTAAACAAACAAGATCAAAATTTATTTTGTTGGGTCGACATAAGGAACCCTTTCTTTCAACGGAATCTTGTTATTCTTTCGGTCTATGTCTGCCATACGCAAAGATGGATCGATTTCAATGCTTTCAATTTCATCGATTTTGCCTCGTACTTTCAAGGTGTAGGTAGGGTTGACCCACGGCCATGTTTCGCAAAGAATGGTTTTATTGTTGTTTGGATTAGGCTTAACCCCGAGAAGTTCGTTCATGGGTATGTAGTACATTTCTTTGGTTCCATCTTTATAGGTTACCAGTAAATCAATTGGCATGGGCATGTCGCCCACTCTTTTAAGGTCGACTAAAGTGCTGCCGTTATTTTCGCTAATTACTCCCAAACTATAATCGATTCTTTTGGTTGTCTGAGTCCAATATCTTAGGTACCAACCCAACTGAAGCCCGGAAGTCTTTTCCATAACCCGAATGAAATCATTTGGGGTCGGGTGCTTCATTTTCCAAGTGTTATAGTACCTCAGCATGCCTTTGTAGAAATTTTCTTCTCCCATGATGTACTTCAATTGTTCGAGGAAGACTGCTCCAATGCTATAAGCTGCGGTTGAATAAGCGCGGTTGGTGTTGAAGTGGTCGGAGTGTTGATCCGCAGGCTCCTGTAGTCCGCTCGCGACAAGAGAGAAGTAACTAGCATAACTTCCGGCATGTGAAAGTTCAGTGTTAGTGGCGGCAGCAAAAGCTTCGCTGCTTGCGAAATCAGTAAAGCCTTCGTCCATCCAGGCATGAAGTGACTCATTTGATGCCAGCGCCATTTGAAACCAACTATGAGCCACTTCGTGAGCCATTGTACCAGAAAGTCCCTCTAATTTACCCTCGCCTAAAATCAAGGTACACATAGGGTATTCCATTCCTCCATCGCCACCTTGAATTATCGAGTAGTTTTCAAAAGGATATTTTCCGAAATGCGTGTTGAGATGCTGAAATACTTTTACGGCAATATCCTCCATTTTCTTCCAAGTGTCAGTTGTCTTTTCGTTTTTCTGATAAAAGAAATGTAGCTCTGGGCCATTGGGAACTTGGGCAACATCATGGGTATAATCTGGATCAGCTACCCACGCAAAATCAATCACATTTTTAGCGGTAAAATTCCAAGTTAGGTTGCCTTCGGGGCGCTGTACTTTAGTACCTGTTTTTTCGTAACCATACCCAATCTTATCTGGGTTTTGAAGTTTACCAGTAGCGGCCAATATGTATTTAGGATCCATCGTAATCTTCACATCAAAATCGCCCCATACACCGTGAAACTCTCGAGCAACATATTGGTCAGCATGCCATCCTTGAAAATCATATTCGGCCATTTTAGGATACCACTGAGTCATGGAGTAGGCGATACCCTCTCGGTTATCTCTTCCGGATCTCCGGATTTGCAATGGCACTTGGCCATCAAATTTCATTTCGAAAACGGATTTTGATTTTGGAAGGATTGGTTTTGCCAGTGTTACTTCTAAGATTGTTCCGATCACTTTGAAAGGAACGTCCTTACCATCTTGCTTAAGCGTGGTAACATGTTCAAAACCAATTTCATTTTCTTTTAATTTTGAAATCCGATCGGTAACGCGTCTGTCGGGGTCAGCAATATTTCTTGAGCGAACATCCATCATACTTCCTGGCTGAAATGCGTTGAAGTACAAGTGGTAATAAACTTTATTTAAAGTATCAGGTGAATTGTTAAAGTAGACTAGCTTTTGGTCTCCTTTAAATTGGTGATTGGATACATTCATAGAGATGTTCATTGTGTACTCAACACGCTGCTGCCAATACGTTTGTGAATCGCCTTCAAGTGGAGAGAAAAAAACAAGCGCTGCTACAAGGAATGCGTAGATTTTATTCATGTCAAAATAATTTTCAAACTATTTAGTCAATTTCATGAGGTCAGTCAAGGCTGAATTAGATTTGAAGTTAAAATACCTGATGATGCTTAAAGAAAGATATCCGCTATTGGTGACAGTGATAGGTTCTGAGGGTAATGCATGTTGAAAGTTGTAAGTATAGCTGGTGATTAAATTCCAGTTTTTCAGTGACAGACTTAAGGGTAAATTGATAGAATAGTTGAGTATGCCAAATTTGTTAGAGGTTTGGACGTAGGTGAGTGGTAAGTGGTGCAGGATTCGGTAATAGATGTCAGCTGGACTAGTGGAATAGGGTACTTCTGTTTGCCACGATTCGTTTCCAAAGAGTACATAAAATGAGGGATAAAGAATTACCCGTTTAAAGCCTAACCAATTTTTTTTCTCCAGATTCAAAATTACTCCAGGCATTATTCGGTGGGCAGATTTTTGACCAAAGTAGAAGGAGTAATCAACCCTGAACAAGAAGGGTTTTACTTCGAAGAAATTGCTGAGGCCAAGAGCATTCGTGTAGCTAGGGTTATAAGTTGAATCAGAAAATGTGAAAATGTATTTGCTGTACTCCAAGTTGAATGTCCATTTCTTGATCACCTTCATAAAGCCGGCCGATGGTATGGCTAAATAAAGATTAGGTGTATACTCCTGGCTCCAATAAGCTGTTGCGTCAAGGTATAATCCTGATTTATGATAATAAGTAAATCCCGGTGACAGGCCGAACTGATTTAGTCCGAAAGTTCGGCTAGCAGCTACGATGTTGCTGTTGTATCCTACCCGTGTTACTAACGTTGAGCCAGTTTCGGATCGGGTAGGATATTTGACCAAACTATCAATTAATTCGAAGATGGATACGTAAGTAGAGTCAAAGCCAACAGCATTTTTATTTTTTATGCTATCGGTTGATTGTGTAAAAGCAATTGACGGAATCGTCAATAATAAAACACACAATACAAGGTTACGAAACAATCAAAAGGGCAGGCGTTGGTTTAGTTTTTCTTCTCGCGCAATCTCATATTCCGGTCGCGGAAATTTTCTTTCCGCTGCTGCTGCAACCTGCGATTGTTCAGCATGTTGATAATGATATTGCGAAAGTCGTGTTCCGCCTGTCGCAAATTTAACATTTGCTGAGCAGTAATTACACCCATTATTTTTGAAGAATACTCTTTTTCCAGATTTAGTTCGTCTTGTTTAATCTTTAAACCAAGATCTACCAACGCCTGTTGTTGTTTTGGGTCAATAGTATTAGAGTTACTATTTTTCTGAGCCTCTTGATAAGGTTTTCTTAAATCAGCGCGTTTTTGATCAAACTCGTTATACAATGGCCAAAATTTTTCGGCTTGCTCGGGCGTAAGATTGAGTCGTTGAGTTATCAATCCAATGCGAGCCGCTTTTATTTTATCACGCACTTTTGAATCACGCGGTTGATTATCGTCAATGTTTTCCTGTGCTTGTAAGGTTAGGCATGTAAAGCCAATTACCAAAAGGCTGATGATCGTTTTCATAATTTTACAATTCATTTTCCAACACACTTTTCAATTCAATTTCATTTATATTTCCAAAGGGATTATTTTCATTGATCTTCAAGTTGAGAGAGTCTGCATCATTTAAGTCAAGTTGGATTACCTCCAATAACTCGTGCTCGCTCATGTCGCTTTCATGAAGATAAGCAATTAGGTGTTCGGTCGGAACCGATGCTAACAATTCGTCAACATTCGATGATGAGACTTTCTGTTTGAAGATGAAGATTAGTGTTGCAGCTATGATGACAGCTGGAAGAGCGTACCTAAAAACAAATTGATTCTGCCAAAAACCTTTGCTTGGCGTTAGTACTTCCGTTCTTGATTGAATTTTAAGCGCCAGGTCATCAAAATAATTTTCGGGCACTTCAAAGATGTTTTTCCTTTCTATGTCATCAAGTTTTTTCATTGTTTGTTGTTTTGACTTAACAATAATCTCAAAGTTTAATCGTTTTCCAGAAATTCTTCAATTTTCTTAACCGCGTGGTGATAGCTGGCTTTTAAGGCGCCAACACTCGTTTTCGTAATTTCGGCCATTTCCTCATAGGGCATTTCTTCAAAATATTTCAGGTTAAATACAAGTCGTTGCTTATCAGGCAATGTAAGTAGGGCTTTTTGGAGTTTTTTCTGAATATCGTCTCCATTAATATGGGTTGAAGAGTCAAGTTTAGAAACCAGTTGTTGTTGGACATCTTCGATCGGAAGAAGAAATCTCCTCTTCTTTTTGCTCAAATGCGATAAACACTCGTTGGTAGCGATTCGGTAAATCCACGTGAAAAGTTGAGAGTCTCCACGGAAGCTATCAATTGATTTATGAAGTTTGATGAAAACCTCCTGAGTTAAATCATCTGCGTCG
>DPLR01000497.1 GCA_003541895.1 Cytophagales bacterium
AAACCGCTCCCCTTTGTCTTTTTCGGAGAATGAAATTTTGCGATACTTGTCTAAAATGAGTTGGAATGAATTGGGCATGATTGGGAAAATCAAACCACTATTATAACGATTTTCTCCCTTCGTTTAGGAGAAAAATATTCGTATTCGATGGAATTCAAAAACCTCAATCATTTGACCGATTAGAATCGTAAGAATCAAATACTTACGGACTACTTTAGAAATCAATCAAATCTTTGATATTTACCTTCATTGCATCAGCAATCGCAAATAATGTTGCTATAGTCGGGTTCAACCTTCCAGCTTCTAAGGTACTGTAAGTGCTAAAGGAGATATTGGCACGAAAAGAAACCTGTTCCTGAGTCAGTCCTTTTTCCAGTCTTAGCCTTTTAGCATTTGCTCCAAGAGCCTTTAGTTTTTTTGAATATCTGGCTTTGACAAGGTGTGTCTTCACCTTCCAAAAATCCCATCAAAAGGCATCGAGCCATATATGAAAGTTCATATACACTGGTATCTTTGTATTAAAATTTTGAAAGATATGAGTCTCTTTAAGCCCTTTTGCATTTATTTAGTTTGCATTACTACTTTTGGCATAGCACCATCAATCGCCCAATCAATGAGCGATCTTAGCAAGGCGGATCGAGGTTTGATCGATTACCTTCTTAATCTTTCCGTTGAAATCAAGGGCAACTCAAACAGGGATGTTATCAGCATCATTCAAAGCGATCAATATCCTTGTGCATTTTTGGATGTAGATGAATATCAAAAGTCTGACAACTTGTATCTCGCAACTTTTAATTCGGAGTTACAAAAAGCCAAGACAAAATTTACTTTTATAGATCGGGATATAATTGAAGATGAAAATGTCGGTAAGGTCAAATATTTTCGATTCCCCTCCTATGCAAGTTTTAGTTCCGAAGAAATCACCGTTGTTTCCCAACTAAGAAATACATTCGACAATTCGGTGTCAGTCCATTTTCAAAACTTTTACCTGTCATCTCAGTCCGCTACAGGGGTCATTCTTCCAAGAAGCAAATCGTTTAAGTACAAACTAAACGACCTTGCACCAATATCAAATTTTATAGGGTATCAACTCGTTGCAGCTACAAGATTGCTGAATGGAAACTTATCAATGATTGTTAAGTATGACTATGAAACTTTGTCTTATTCTATGTTTAAGGACATCGGTTCTGGTGGCTTAGGGACAATTTCAAGGGGCAAAGAAATAAAATCGATTTACGAAATTGTTATCCTTGACAAAATTGGTCAGACAATCATAAGAAAAGCAGACTACATTCTCCCTGAGAAGTTCTTCGTGCGTCTTGCTCCAAACGGAGGTATTGTAATTATAAGTCAAATTCAATTTAAGCCCGAAAGAGTTCACAATACTACAAAGGAATCACTCAAGGAATATTTCAGCGAAAACAAAGGAATGTCGGTAACAATATTTGATGAAAACTTAAATATCGAAAGGTACTTGCCTATTGAAAGTAAAAAAGATCAAAGGATAAAAGACCCAAGATTGATAGGAGTTGTGTCTGATAGAGACAAAATATTTATTCACTATGCCAGTAACCAATCTGGAATTTTGAATCAAGAAACATTCACCATGAGCGAAGTTTCATTTGCTGATGGAAGTATCAAACATTATACTTCCAACTCGATTCTTGAAGAATACAAATACTTTACATATGATTTTGGATTTGTTTACAAGGACGAACTTTTTCTTGTGCATAGTTTCGTCAATGGCAATCCGATGTGGGAAGAAAGAAACTTTTATAGAATGAGAAGGATTAATAATGGCCTTGAGTTATCAGTGCTAAAACCCGCTTTTATCAATTTAAAGAACTAAACCAAAATGAAAGGACTGTACTTATTTTCTATCAGTTTTGCTATGGCACTCTTTACTCATGCTCATGCTCAAAATGAATCCGCAAAAACAAATAAGGAAGAAAGTCAATTCCTCGGAAATAAAATCTTAGAAGAGCACGGCCTTAAATACTATGATAACTATTCCTACCGTATTGTAGTTGAATGGATTGACAAGAATGTACGTCCTTGGCAAATTAGTCTTGCTTCCATAGAAAAAAGCCTTCGTGAAACGGATTATCATGGTCAAAAACTGAAACTCTTAAAAAATGACATGAGTGTTTATAGCGAATCGATAACAGCAGAAGAAATTGCCAATACTGTTTTCAAGAACAAGGAAGGAAAAGATTTGAGGATAAAGGATGTTGGAAGAGTAGAACGACTAACCAGAACTTGCACTGGCGCAGTTCAAACACCTGATGGGCTTTTCATCAACAGCAGAACGAAAGACAATAAACCCGAAGTCTTTCTATTTGCGAATAACTCGTTGATCGAATTTCAGAGCCTCAAAAATTATATCGTGCATGACTACTCGCCAGTTGCAAATGAAATTCTGGTGTCGAAGTACAGTACTGATCCTTTCGGTGATTCAATGTCCCACGAAATATTTACTTACAATTTGAAATCTAATCAATTAAAACGGCAGGGTGACTTAGGTTGGATTTATGTATCACCAAGGTACTCGAAGGATTACAACACTATTTTCGTGACTGTAAATGTGAAAAGTAAAGATGGAGTTGGAAGTGAAGCAAAAGAACTATCGCTAAAGGTAATTAGATGACATACCCTCGCTCGTTGGCTGGCATTTACGAAGTTAACTTCGATCATAAAGTTTTGACTCCTGTCAAGATGATCGATACGAGGTCTTCCGATTACAGGTTAACAAAAATAGTTTTTAAGACAGATGAAACGGCTCAGGCTGAGTTTGAAAATGGTGAAAGCATCTCATTTCTTGTCAAATGGGATGGCGTGGAGTGTTCCTATGCGTTTCGGTACAACTCCTATGTTCATGGCTTCCATACCAAGACCGATCTCGGAGAAACTTGTAGATATGTTGATGTGATGAGTATCACCGAGATAGACTTTTCGAACTTATAATTTTTTATAATCGAAAAATATTGCAGTCAATTTTTCTGGCCAAAATTTTTTTTTGCATCACTCCACGGCAATATGCCCCCCTCCGAGGGGGTAATTTGGAAGGGTGGATACGGGGGTGTAGTTACGGGTGACGGTACGGGTATCAGATGGCCAATCGTTCCTTGACCTTCATCACAAAGTTGGGGGAGCACTCTAAAACATCGCAGACATGCCTTACACTACTGCCTTGGGTTAGCATCAGTTTCACCTTCTTGACCTTGGGCTTCTTTATGAACGATTCATAGGGTTCAACAGAACCTGTTTTTCTGCCTTTATATACACCTAACCTTTTTCCCCTCGCAATA
>DPLR01000596.1 GCA_003541895.1 Cytophagales bacterium
TCCGCGTCACATGGTGCAGGCCGATTGAGGAGTCGCAGCGCAGCCAAGCAGAGCATCACCAACAAAATGGTGAAGCAGGAATTGCTGAAGCACGAAGTGGATTTGCTGGGTGGCGGATTTGATGAAGCGCCCATGGCCTACAAGAACATACAAAGAGTAATGCACTACCAAGATGATCTTGTGGATATTGTCGGAACGTTTGTTCCGAAGATAGTTCGGATGTGTGGAGATGATTCACCATCGGAAGATTAACTAAGCATTCGTTTCAACTTTCGGGTTGAGCGAATGCTCAACTCTAAAAAATAAAAAAATGAAACGAATTGAATGGATGGAAAAATACATGGCTGATGCCGAGCGGTTGTTTTACGAAAACCGAGTGGATGAAGGCTTGGGGATGTTGAACAACTTATTGTATGAAGAGCCCGGCTACGGAAGTTTGCACAACCACATGGGCTGGGCATACCTCTACTACACTGCCGATACCGAACGTGCTGAGTTGCACTTGAAAATGGCGATCCGCTTCGATGAGTCTTTCCCTGCCCCCTACTTGCACTTGGGTGCATTGTATATAAGGCAAGGCAAATACAACGAAGCCATCACTTGGTTGAAATCTGGTTTAACCAAACATCAACCAAACCCAATTGCCTTTTTGCAAAACATAGCACAAGCGTATGAATTGCAAGGCGAGTGGAGCAATGCCATCAAAGCATACAAAGAAGCGATGTTGGCATCGGTAGCAGAGCAAGAAGTGAACAGTCTGATGGAAAGCATGAAACGATGCCGCAGAAAAAGACTCACACTTTTTTTCTCAAGATCATGAGCATCGCAATTGTAGATCAGAGTGCTTGTGATCACAATTTTTATTCTGCAACGAATGATGTTATTAAATTAACCCGCGATCTATGAGGTCGCGGGTTTCAAAAAAGAAACTAAAATGGAAAAGATAAAATGGATTGAAGAATATTTAAAGCAAGCCATGGAATTGGTTTGGCTTGAAGGACACGAGTCTGCTTTAAAATTACTCGACCGAATATTGTATGAAGAACCGGGATATGGCCGCCTGCACTATACGTTGGGGATAATTTATTTCAACCATACGGAAGAAGTTAAAAAAGCTGAACTTCATTTCCGAATGGCTATCCAATTCAGCCCAAAACTGGCAGAGCCTTATTGCTCGCTTGGTCAATTGCTACGGCAAGAGGAACGGCATGATGAGGCAATTGAAGTTTGCCTGAAAGGCCTCGATGCTAAACAAGCCAACAAATCGCGGTTGCTAGAGAGCGTAGGGCAAGCGTACGAGCTCAAGAAAAAATACCGGAAAGCTATTAAACACTATCGCGATGCGCTTACACACTCTGCCGAACTTTGGGAATGCAGAGTGTTAGAAGAAAGTATTAAGAGATGCAAAAGAAAGCTACTTTAAGAGACGGGCATTTGCATGTGGCGCTTAAGACTTGTCAATGCTAGGCAGCAACTTAGCTTGCTGTAGAAAAAGATCTTGCGCCTCATGTTCGTTGGTAATCAGATGACGAATGCTTACGTATTTTTCAATTTTTTTTTCGCCTTGCATCCACGGCATAATGATGGCACTCACCCAATAGTGCGATCCATCTTTCGCCTTGTTTTTGATCACGCCCCTGAAAATATTTCCACCAGCTATGGTAACCCACAGATACCGAAACAATTCTTTTGGCATTTCCGGATGGCGCACAATATTGTGAGGCTGACCGATCAATTCGTTGCGCGTAAAGCCAGACACTTCACAAAAAACATCATTCACGAAAATGATCCTGCCGCTCGTATCCGTCTCTGAAAATAAAGTTACCTGATTCATATTGGTTACTGACGCAAGAATAAATCTTTACCGAAAAGTAAAATATGATTTACGTCAGGGAGGTAGGATTTTGCTAGCTATCTTAAATTTAGCGTTATAACACCTATTTGAAATTCAGTCTTTTAAGTATGGCTTGGAAACGAGGGTCATTTCTCAATGGGTCAAATTCAGGATTCATGTTTGTTAAAATTAAAGCCAAGGCATGAATATCAACTGCGTGTTCTAAATACGTTAATGCTTCTTCATTTTTACCCAAGCCTGTCAGCGCTATCGCCATGAAAACAGGGGACTTTTGCTTTTCGTCATCAGTAATTTTGTTCCACTCTTCCTTTGCTCGAATTCTTTTGTTGCTCCTAGCAAAAGCATTCACCACAAAACAACGCCCAACTGTGCCCGCATCGTATTCGCCCATAGGCTGTTTTAAAAATGCTGTAAGCGCAAGATCAAGTTGATTTCTTTGAAGATAGCAAGAACCTAAAACGGCATACGCAGAAATAAATTTAGGGTTAAGAGCTAAAGTTTTCTTGATTTGCGCCAAGGCTTCATCATATTTTCTAGCTAAATAATAATTCCTGCCAAGAACCATATTTACAGAAACGGCCAATGGATCTAATGCCAATGCTTTTTTTGTTTCAATCAAGCCTTCCTCTATATGTCCAGTGAACAGCAAAACATTGCCTAAATACCGATGCGCTAATTCATAATTTGGGTTAATGAGGATTGCTTTCTCCAAAGTTTCCTTGCCTTTCTTCCAATCAAAGTCATAGTGGGACTGAATGAAACCCATAGTCGTAACGGCTTCGCACAAATTGCTATCTATTGAGAGTGCCTTCAGTGTGTAATCCCTAGCAATTGGAATGGCTTCTATTTGAGTTAGCCCCTTCTGATTAAACGTGTAGCAATCAGCAAGACCAGAATAGGCGAGTGCATACTGAGGATCGATATCAATTGCCTTTTTGAAATTGGTTTCCGCGCTGTCAAAATCCAGAGATGTTCGTTTATCCCAAAAATTTCTTCCTTTCAAATAATACTTGTAAGCCTGAATATTGTCAGTGTAGTTTTTAGCAAGTGAAACTTTTTCTTCGGGTGTAAGTTTAGCCTTCAAGGCCTGTGCTACTTTTGCAGAAACATCTGATTGAACATGAAAAATGTCTTTTAACTCTAGGTAGTCATAATCGTCAGATAAAACAGTCTTATCAGTTATGGCGTCCACCAACTCTACAGTTATCCGAATTTTCTGACCTGATTTTCTAATGCTGCCTGACAAAACATAATTCACGGAAAGTTTGGAGGCAATTTCTCCAATAGAAGCCTGTGCTTTTTTTAACAACTGGACAGATGTTCTGGAAGAGACTTCCAATGTGCCAATTTTAGATAAGTGGCTAATGATTTCTGAAGTAATGCCTACGCCAAAGGGTTCTATCTCCTTGTCGTTCGTTAAATTGTCGAAGGGCATCACAGCTATAGAGTGTACCCCCTCGCTATTCTTGCTCCTATCAGAGAATTTGAAGTATAAAAATTGAGCAATCAACAACAATAGAAGGATAGCAATGCCAACATTACTTGTGAACAACCGCCTGTTTGGATAGGGCGAGTCCACTCGTTGCTGCTGAACTTCCTGTTCTGCTTGAGGTGCGAATTCAAAAATCCAGGCGAGAATCAAAACGATCGGGAATCCGACCATGATCAAAATAATTAAGGCAGTTGTAACCCATCCGGGAATTTGCAAATAAGGAAATACCGTAGTCGCAACTTGTATTATAACCCAGCTCGAAATCGCATAGACCGTTGCCACACGAGGGACGTTCCTACGTTTGAGTTCATTCCAAAATCGGTTGAATGGTTGGTTTGCCATTTATCGTAAACTACGAAGATAAACGAAAAGAAATTTCATGAGTAATTTCCGCTTTTAAAGGGTCGTTATATTGATGGGTCAAATTTCATCAATTTGATAAGTTCTTTAAAACGCGGATCACTTCTGATTGGGTCTAGCCTTGGGTCTAGTAGAATATTTGTTGCCCACAAGTCTCCAGCTTCTACTCCCACTTTTAATTTGATGAAAGCATCATCGTATTTTTTCAAAGCGATATACACGTAAGCTTGAAGGAAATAATTTTTTGGGTGTTTTAAAATATCTTTTTCTAATATCACTTCCGCTTCATGTGTATTTCCTAGTAGTGCATGCACATAGGACAAACTCGGTAGTTTAGGAAACATTCCAAAAACATCATGATCATCGTCAGGTAAATGGTTCAATGTTTCCAAAGCCTTTTGATATTGCTTGTATTCAATAAATGACAATGCCGTCCAGAGCCAGCCAAATTCATATTTACTATGCAACTTCAAGGTGTAGTTGGCTTGATTAATCGCTTTTTCATAATTACGACTCATAAAATAACTTCTTGCCAAAACATGGCTGAGAAACACTGACAGTGGATCAATGTTAATTGCCTCCTCAATTTCATTAATGCCTTCTTTTGTCTTGCCGTTGAAGAAAAAGACATTGCCTCTAAATAAGTGCGCATAAGAGTAACTAGGGCTAAATCGAAGAGCCTTGTTCAATGTTTTAAGGCCCTTGGCCCAATCTCTTTGTAAGTGAGACTGTACAAATCCTATATTGGTCCATGCTTCACCTAAAGTACTATCGATTGAAAGAGCCTTTAAACTATAATTGATTGTAAGACTAGAATCTCTAATACTCAGTCGATAACAATCTGCCAACCCAGCATAGGCAAGGGCATAGTTAGGATCGAGTTCAATCGCGCTTTTATAAAACAACTTGGCCGTGTCAACCGCTTTTGGCACGCCCTTGTTGTAGTAATATTTGCCTTTCAAGCATAGCTCATATGCTTCGAGACTCTCTTCACGTAGCCCAGAACCATTTAAGGTCACTCTCATTTTCTGGGCAATGGTAGATGCTATCTCATCTTGAATGGCGAAAATATCTTTCAAATCTTTCTTGAATTGGTGCGACCAAATTTGATAACCATCCTCCACCTTAATGAGCGAAGCATTGATACGAAGTTGGTCGCCATGTTTTTGCAAACTGCCCACCAGTAAAGTAGCAACACGCAGTTTTTTTCCTACCTCCTGCAAGTCTATTGATTTTCCGCGGTACTGAAAAGACGAACTTCGCCCACAAACCTTTAATCCTTGAATTTTAGATAGCTCATTTAAAATATTATCAGCAACCCCATCACTGAAATATTCTTGTGAAACGTCATTGCTCAGGTTTTCAAAAGGCAATACAGCAATGGATTTTTCACCCCCATTGCCACTGCTATCCTTCCGGAAGAAATTGAAATAAATAAATTGACCTATAACAACAAGCAGCA
>DPLR01000589.1 GCA_003541895.1 Cytophagales bacterium
CCTTACCGCGGTTGTTGAATTTTTACGACCTGAGCATTTTTATTCTGATCAGCATAAAGAAATTTTCCAGGCGATTATCGATCTATTCAAATCTTCAGAGCCGGTGGATATGCGTACTGTTGTCGCGCAACTCCGGAAGAATGGAAAATTGGAAGTGGCCGGTGGTGCATTTTATATCGCTGAACTTACTTCCAAAGTTAGCTCGGCTGCAAACATTGAATACCATGCCCGGATCATTATAGAGATGGCGATCAAGCGCGACTTGATTCAAATCGCTTCGCAAGTACATCATGAAGCGTATGAGGATACTACTGATGTGTTTGATCTGTTGGATAAGACAGAGCAATCGATCTTTCAGATATCAGACTCAAATCTTCGCAAGAATTACGACAACATGAAGTCGTTGATGTTCCGAGCGATTCAAGAACTACAAGAAAAGAAAAACCATAAAGACGGATTAACGGGGATACCGAGTGGGTTCTCCCGCTTGGATCGAATTACTTCAGGCTGGCAAAAATCCGATTTGGTAATCATTGCGGCTCGCCCAGGTATGGGTAAGACTGCTTTTATTGTATCGGCCTTGCGCAATGCTGCCGTTGATTTCAATCATGCGGTTGCCATATTTTCTTTGGAGATGGCTTCCCTTCAATTGGTGAATCGTTTGATCTCAGCTGAAGCCGAACTAGAGTCTGAAAAAATCAAGAAAGGAAACTTGGCTGAGTTTGAATGGCAACAGCTGGTTCACAAAACCAACCGTTTGTCTTCAGCACCGATTTTCATAGATGATACACCAGCACTTTCTATTCTTGAACTACGGGCAAAATGCAGACGCTTAAAGGCAGAGCATAACATTCAGTTGATCGTGATTGACTACCTGCAGTTGATGAAGGGCGAGGCGAGTGGAAACCGCGAGCAAGAGATTGCTTCCATATCTCGAGCACTTAAAGGAATTGCGAAAGAATTGAATGTTCCAGTAATTGCCCTTTCCCAATTAAGTCGTGGCGTTGAGACCCGAGGTGGCGATAAGCGCCCTCAACTTTCTGATTTGCGCGAATCAGGATCTATTGAACAAGATGCAGATATTGTGATGTTCCTTTATCGCCCAGAATATTATAAGATTACTGAGTACGAAGATGGAACTCCATCGCAAGGTGTTGCTGAAGTGATTATCGCTAAGCACAGAAATGGTTCACTCGATAATGTCCGATTAAAGTTCATTGGCAAGTACACCAAGTTTGCCGACTATGATGCGCCTGATGGCTTCACCCCGATGAGCAACATTCAGAGCAGAATGAATGTGCAACGTCCTGAGCCGCCTGCATTCCCAGGCGATGAAGACACTCCTTTCTAATATTTCAACACCTAAAATTTCAAATTCCTATTTGGGATTTGAATTATTATCGTTGCTATTTTTGTAATTTGAAATCCATAATCTGAATTGCAAAATGAAAGCTCTTGTCCTCACAGCTCCTGGTCAACTTGAAGTGAAAGAAGTGCCGGTTCCTTCTTTGTCTGCGGGTAAAGCATTAGTAAAGATTAAAGCTGTTGCTTTGAACAGGCGCGATGATTGGATTCGTGAAGGAAAATACCCCAACATCAAAACTGGAATGACGATGGGCTCGGATGGAGCGGGTGTAGTTGAAGAAGTTTTTAATGAGGAGCATAAAGATTGGATTGGAAAAGAGGTAGTGATAAATCCCAACATTGATTGGGGGCTCAACCCGGAAGTGCAGTCGCTTCGCTATACCATTTTAGGTATGCCAGTTGACGGAACTTTTGCAGAATACATTGCTGTACCCATTGACCGGTTGCACCACAAGCCATTTCATTTGGATTTGCTTCAGGCAGCTTCTCTGCCACTTTGTGGACTTACTGCTTTTCGTGCCCTCTTCAATAAAGGCGAGTTACGGGCAGGTCAAAATGTTTTGATCTCTGGATTTGGTGGTGGTGTGGCGCAATTTGCATTCCTGTTTGCAAAAGCTGCCGGAGCTAGTGTGTATGTAACTTCGGGTAGCGATGAAAAATTGGAAAAAGCTATCAAGATGGGGGCGAAGGGCGGCTACAATTATAAGAAGCAAGCCATCTATGATCAACTGTGGAAAACCAAAGGTGGTTTTGATTTGGTGATTGATAGTGCAGGAGGAGACCAGATAAATAGTTTCATTAAGATACTTCGCCCTTCTGGCAAAATTGTTTTTTACGGAGCAACCAACGGTAAACCTACCTCGCTTGATTTTTATAGAATGTTCTGGAATCAATTATCGCTTGTTGGTACAACCATGGGCAACGATCAAGAATTTGAAGAAATGCTCAAGTTCATTGGCAAACATCAGATCCGACCGATCGTAGATTCAATCAGACCATTTTCAAAATTGGCAGAATCTTTTGGCGATATAGCAAAGCCAAACAAAGTGGGGAAGATTGTTTTTCAAGTTTAGTCCAGAAGCAATGAAAAAAATCTTATTCATCTGCGCATTCATTTGCATTCATCAATTAAGTTTCTGCCAAAGTGCGAATGAATGGATCAGCCTTTTTGATGGCAAAACATTCACAGGGTGGAGACCCAATGAAAATCCTTCTTCATTCAAAATCGAAGACGGTGCCATTGTGGTTAATGGCCCAACAGCACATTTGTTCTATGATGGCGAAGAGGCTAAACATCAGTTTAAAAATTTTGATTTAAAAGTGAAATTGATGACCACTCCCGGCTCCAACTCAGGAATTTATATTCACACTCAATTTCAAGAAAACGGCTGGCCTGAGAAGGGATACGAAATTCAAGTGAACAACTCGCACACGGATTGGCGAAGAACGGCCAGCGTGTATGGATTACAAGACGTAAAAGAAATTTTCGTGAAAGACAATGAGTGGTTTACAGAAGAGATTATTGTTCGAGGAAAGAAAATCAGTGTTAAAATCAATGACAAGATTGTAAATGAATACACCGTGCCAGAAACAGGTGGGAGGCTGAATGGTGGTACTTTTGCTTTGCAAGCCCACGATCCGAAGAGCAAAGTGTTTTATAAAGAAGTGATCGTAAAGCTTTTTCCAGATTAGAGATTATCATCCAACAAACTTCTCAACTCACTTGCCGCTTTTAAATTGTTTTGGCTTTTCGCTTGAGTAATTCCTTGCTCGATAACCGCAACAGCTTCTTCGTTTTTATTTAGTTCGAAATTCAATATTGCCAACTGATAGTATGTGGGTACATAGTTGGGGTGAGTTGAAATCAGCCGATCGAAAATTTCCTTGGCCTGACCTTTATCAGATTTCATAAGTTCCAATGCCAACGCGTAATGGTTGAACGGATCGGAAGGGTCGTCTGCAACAAATTGTTCGAGCATTTTTGTCCTGATAGAATTCATCCGTTACAATTCGGTTTTTTAGTTATTTATCCTTTATCTTGAGCCCGATTTTGATTCACAATTACTTATGAAAATATTAGTTTGCGTTTCGCACGTTCCAGACACAACCTCAAAAATTGCATTCGTTGAGAACAATACCAAATTCGACACCAACGGAGTTCAATTTATCATTGGTCCTTATGACGACTATGCCTTGGCTCGCGCCATCGAACTGAAAGAGTCTTCTGGTGCAAGCGTTACAGTTCTCAATGTTGGCACAGCAGACACCGAGCCTACCATACGTAAAGCCTTAGCTATTGGCGCTGATGATGCTATCCGGGTCAATGCAGTCCCGACTGATTCGCTTTTTGTTGCCACGCAAATAGCTGAACATGCCAAAGGATACGATTTGATTTTGATGGGACGTGAGTCGATTGATTTTAACAGCGGTGTGGTTCATGCCATGGTAGGAGAGATGCTTGGCATTCCTTCTGTGTCTCCAGTGATGAAACTGGATATTGACGGATCAACTGTGAAAATGACAAAAGAGATTGAAGGCGGTAAAGAACAAGTTGAAGCATCGTTGCCTTTGGTTGCGGGTTGCCAAGAGCCCATTGCCGAATGGAAAATTCCGAACATGCGCGGCATTATGTCGGCAAGAATAAAACCCTTGAAGGTGGTTGAGCCAAAAGGCGTAGAAAATTCTGTGGTGAATAAAAATTTCGAACTGCCGGCACCAAAGGGCGCTGTGAAAATGATCTCTGCCGACAATGTTGCAGAGTTGGTAACAAGATTGAAAACAGAAGCCAAAGTTTTATAGATTCAACATTCATAATTGAATGTGATGAACCTTGAAGCAAGTGGTTTTAAATATTAAACATTGAATTGTAAATTTTGAATAAAAATTATGAACATCTTAGTATTCATAGAAACAGCAGAAGGAAAAGTTAGAAAAACATCTTTGGAAGCCATTGCCTATGCTCACGCAATGGGTGGAGCTGTTACTGGAATTGTCTTTGGGAAGGCTGATGAAGCAGAGTTGCAATCGTTAGGGAAATATGGAGCGACAAAAATACTTCATGCAGCTGATTCAAGATTAGATCAACAGGTAATTCAAGTTTATTCATCCGTGCTGGCAAAAGCGATGCAAGAGGAAGGTACTGATGTGTTGGTGTTGGCAGGATCATCGTTGGGAACACCCGTTGCTGCTAAAGTTGCCATCAAGACAAATGGAAGTTTCGCGAGCAACGTACCTGAGTTGCCAAATACAAGCGCTGGCTTTGTGGTGAAAAGAAGTATTTATACAGGGAAAGCTTTTGCGAATGTGGAATTAAAAAATGCAAAGAAAATTATTGCTATCAAGAAGAACGCAGCTGAAGTGAAAGAACTTGGAAGCAATGCACTAGTGGTAAATTACGCAGTTTCTCTCAATGACAGTGACTTCAACACAAAAACGATATCGCATGAAAAAGCAACAGGCGATATACTTTTGCCCGAAGCAGAAATTGTGGTTTCCGGTGGACGCGGAATGAAGGGTCCCGAGCATTGGGGCATCATCGAAAATTTAGCGAAGGCATTGCACGCAGCCACCGGTTGCAGCAAGCCTGTAAGTGATATGGGTTGGAGACCTCATCACGAGCACGTGGGACAAACCGGAGTAAAGGTAGCCCCCCAACTTTATATTGCCGTTGGTATTTCAGGTGCGATACAACATTTAGCAGGAGTAAATTCATCGAAGTGCATCGTTGTCATTAATAAAGATGCGGATGCTCCATTTTTCAAAGCGGCTGATTATGGAATCGTGGGCGATGCATTTGATGTCTTACCCAAATTGACTGAAGCTGTAGTAGCATCGAAATAATTAGATAACTTTTCTATAAATTGAATTCATAAGTTTGCATCAGTGGCGGCTCCAAAAAAAATAAAACTTGAAATCTTAGGCCTATCATCGAGCCAATCTCAAACAGGTTCATTTGCATTAGTGCTAGGTGAAACACAAGGTAACAGAAGGTTGCCGATTATCATTGGGATGTTTGAGGCACAAGCGATCGCTATTGAAATTGAAAAGATCGTACCTAATCGTCCGATGACACATGATCTATTTAAGTCTTTTGCAAACTCATTTCATTTTCACATCGAAGAGATTGTGATATCCGATTTAAAAGAAGGAGTATTTTTTGCCAAGATTGTTTGTAGTGATGGGTTGAAGAAAACTGAAATCGATGCTCGTCCTTCCGATGCCATTGCCATCGGCCTGCGTTTTGATTGTCCAATTTTTACGTATGAAACCATCCTTGCTGAGGCGGGGATTGTGTTGACCGATCAGGAAGAAGAGGAGGAGAAAGAAAAAACGGCAACGGTGAAGCCCGAGGCAAAACCGAAAGAGAAAAAAATCCCCGTAAAAAAAGGAGATGACTTCAAAAGTTACTCCACAGATAAACTTCGCGATCTATTGAAGGATGCCATCGATAAGGAAGATTACGAACGAGCAGCAAAAATCCGCGATGAGCTCGGCAAAAGAAATTAATCACCGTATTTACTAATTCTATTGGTTAGCATGAGCATCAGACTGCGCCTCATCGTTATGAATTTTCTTGAGTTCTTTGTGTGGGGCTCGTGGTTAATTTCGTTGGGTGGTTACATGTTTGTTACACTCAAATTTACAGGTACACAAGTTGGGAGTATTTATGCCACCATGGGGATTGCATCTTTATTTATGCCTTCGATTATGGGCATCATCGCAGATCGGTGGATCAATGCGGAACGAGTTCTTGGCCTTTGTCATATTATCGGTGCAATACTTTTGATATGCGCAGCCCAAGTTAAGGATTATGCTTGGGTGTATGTATTGATGCTGGTCAATAGTATGTTTTACATGCCTACCATTGCATTAAACAATACGGTGTCGTATGCAGTTTTGGAACAAAGGGGTTTAAACATCATAAAACTTTTCCCCCCTATAAGAGTTTGGGGTACTGTGGGTTTTATTGTCGCTATGTGGCTGGTAGATATTTTGCACTGGACCGTGAGCCCGATGCAACTTTATGTAAGTGCTGCTTCCGGTTTATTCTTAGGCATATATGCATTTACAATGCCTCCGTGTCCGCCCACTAAATTGAAAGGTGATGGCTCTTTACTTTCTTCCTTTGGTCTTGATGCATTAGTCTTATTCAAGAATAGACGAATGGCCATATTTTTTGTTTTTGCAATGTTGTTGGGGGCGGCTCTTCAAATTACAAATACTTTTGGCGAACCCTTTATACACGACTTCGCGGCCACGTATCCAGATTCTTTTGCTGTTCAGCATCCAAGCTTGCTGATGTCATTGTCCCAAATTTCAGAGACACTTTTCATTTTGACGATCCCATTTTTTCTTTCACGGTTTGGCATTAAAAGAGTGATGCTCATAAGCATTTTTGCGTGGGTGCTTCGGTTTGGATTATTTGCCGTTGGAAACCCGGTTGGTGGAATTTTCTTTCTCGGACTTTCCATGATCATTTATGGAATGGCATTTGATTTCTTTAATATTTCAGGATCACTTTTTGTAGAGAAGGAGGCAGATCATTCGATCATGGCAAGTGCACAAGGATTGTTTATGTTCATGACCAATGGCATTGGAGCTTTTTTTGGAGGAACTCTTAGCGGTTGGATCGTTGATTACTTTACTAGCGATGGTATTCGCGACTGGCCAAGTATATGGTTAACGTTTAGCGGTTATGCACTAGTGTTGGGCATCATTTTTCCATTTGTATTTAATTACAAACATGAACCTAACAAACTAGAAACGGTTAAGGATTGATTTACTTTGAATAATTTCATCCATACCTTTGTGTTATGGCAAAGGTGATTCAATTTCCAAAACCAGTTGTTGAGAAATTTGGATTTAAACCTGTACGTAAAAATGTAAAGCAGGTTAAAAGAATACCCGGTCAATTAGATCTTTTTACACAGGGTAAAGTGATTAGCCTGAATCAACTTTCGTCATTTGATGAAGCGCTTTTGTTGGATGACCGTGGAGATGCCAAAGCAAAAGAAATATATCAACGAGCAATTGAGGAAGGCGATTCAATCGCTGATGCCTATTGTAATCTCGGAATCCTTGAATCGCAAGCGGGAAATTATTCTAAAGCGATTGATTGCTTTACAAAATGTCTCACTGAAAACCCTCGGCATTTCGAAGCACATTATAACTTGGCCAATCTTTACGCTGAAATTGGAAACCTTAGTTTAGCAAAGGTTCATTATCAGATTTCAATAGAGGTAGAACCTCATTTCCCCAATAGCCATTTCAATCTGGGGCTGACTTTGGCAATGAATAAAGAAATTGAAGAAGCAATACAATCACTAAAATCATATTGCAGACTTGTTTCACCTAAAGATCGATTTCAAGCGGAAGAGTTGATTCAAACTTTTGCGCAGTCGATTGGTAATTAAATCGACCAGATGGTGATGAAGAATAAAATGCTTCTGTAAATCTCCAGAGCAAGTTTTATAAATAAGATCATCACCAGCGATTTAAAAATTAGTTTCCATCCACGCTCATGGTAAAAGATTGCACTCGAACGAATCAGGAAATAAAGATTAGTGGCAATGAATACTATTGTCAAATAGGTTTCATTTAAATATTGCCCTAATCCGGTAA
>DPLR01000304.1:0-3102 GCA_003541895.1 Cytophagales bacterium
TCCTGAGCAAAGCGAAGGATCCCCTTGTGAGTAAACTGATTTCACACTTGGGGATGGCGGAACGCGCTCCCGTTCTTCACACACTCAGTCCGCCATGACGACTAAATTATTGGATGCTGCTTCGGGATTAAATTTTCGATTCAAAATATCCCCAACTGAATCAAGTCTTGTTTCAACTTCTCGGCCGACTGAAAATGAATTCCTTTGATTCCGAAAACTTCGGCACCTGCCAGGTTCTTTGGAACATCGTCAATAAAAATGGCTTGCGTAGGCTCAAACTGATAACGGTCAATTAAGATTTTATAAAACTCAGGAAAAGGTTTCCGTGTTTTCTCAACACCCGAGACAACAATGCCTTCAAACCAATGAAGGAATTCAAAATTATTCAGTGCCCACGGAAATGTCTGTGCCGACCAATTCGTAAGTGCCAATAACTTGTATTTATTCGATTCTTTTATCTCGCGCAAAATGTTAACAGTATCAGGAAGTGAACCATTGATGGTTTCTTCCCAGCGGTCGTACCATGCACGTATCGGGATTTCGTGGTCTGGAAACTGAGCAATCAATTCATTCGTAGCTTCGTCAAACGAGCAGCCCGCATCTTGTTTTTCATTCCACTCGCTGGTGCATACATGTTGCAAAAACCAATCGATCTCTTCTTCGGTCTTAAATATTTTTCGGTAGAGGTAGCGTGGGTTCCAATCGATCAGCACTCCGCCTAAATAAAAAATCACTGTACTTGTTTTCATCTTTTAAATCAAATGAACACAAGTATAACAAAGAAAATAAACCAGATGCTAATTTCTCTAACCTTGAAATTCTATTTCTTCAACTGTTGTTCAATAGAATCTTGATGAGAAAAATGCCTTTCAGAAGCAATTGATTTTCTCGTTTGTGTATCATAGACGATTAAACTGATGGTGCCAACAGCAAACAAGACCGAGATAATGGTTTTAATGGATTTCATATCAACCTATTTTAGTACGCTAAAGATCATATATAGATGTTGTTAGCACGTGTTACTCACTTTAAGTTTTGATTAAGTTTTTAGCTACCCAAAAGTGATTATTCGCATTTTATTTCTTTGCGTGGTTACCGTACCTTGCAAAGCATTATAAAGCCGAGATTTTATTTACATCTATGAAGCGCTTGATCCTGTGGTTGTTGTTTGGACTTACTATTTTATCTTGTTCAATCAATGGCGATCAATTTCAAATTAAAGGAGTTGAAAGCAACCCAACGCTGGTTGCACCGATTGCCTATGGCGATCTATCAATCAGCGATCTTTTGAAGAAAAGCGATTCATCGCACATTACGGTTGGTTCTGATGGTTTGGTCTCTCTCATTTACGATCAGAACTTAGTCTCTCACGACATCCGAAATCTTGTCGATATACCGGACATTGGGAATAAGAATTTTATATTGGCTGTACCCAAAGGAACATACCCTGCCAATGTAAACGACTACACATCAACCACCAGTAGTCAATCGGTTGACATGGGCATCTCGCCCGAGAAGCTGACAGAGATTGCTTTTAAATCAGGATCGCTTACGTATACCATGAACCTCACGCCCTCGAATTCAAACTTTAACTACGCAGCACAGATTTCTATTTCTGAATTTAAATCAAAGGCAACGGGAGCATCGTTTGTGCAAGAAGTTACCGGTAGCGGAACCATTCCCCTCTCCGATTACCTATTTCAGAGTGCCGTAGCGAATACGTTCACGTTAAAGGTAACACTCGTAATAAAAAAGAATTCAAGCTCATCAACCGTTCCTATCAATACGAATTTGAATGTCACCATTTCATTTGCCGGAATGGATTTCAATTATGTGAAAGGATTTTTAGGAGATCAGGTCGCTCCTATTCCGCCCAAAGTGGATTCAGCCTCCATCAACATTCAAGCTTTTGGAACTTCCTTTCAGCAAGGCGCCAGTGTTTCATTTGCGCAGCCTACAATCAGTTTAAATGTAACCACAGGTTACGGTGTTCCTTTGAAAGTGACATTCGCTAAACTCGAAGCACAGAAGAGTGGATCAACGTTGGCAATGCAAACTAATCCAGTAAGCCCAATAACAGTGGCTTATCCAACTGTGCTTGGCGATTCGGCTACAACTTCAGTTGCTATTACCAATGTAAACCAGCTTATCAACTTTGCGCCAACAAAATTATTCTACCAAGTATCAGGTCATATCAATCAAGGTCTCTCTTCCGGCAATAATTTTCTGGCGGATACCAGTAAGATGAATGTGAAACTTCATGTGGCTATTCCGCTGTATGGAAAAGCTTCCAATATTTATTTAAAAGATACCGTTGATCTGGATCTAAGCAATTTAGATCAAACCAAAATTGACTCAGCATCACTGAAGGCAACGATTACCAATCAACTTCCTTTGGATGGCAATATTCAGTTTATACTTACCGATGCCAATTATGTTTTCATTGATTCGTTGCTCACGGCTTCACAAACCAACATCATTAAAGGAAGCACGGTAGATGCCAATGGCGAACTGCAGTCACCGGGAATTACCAATACGTTTATCCCGCTTCAACTGAATACGATTTCTGACATCTTCAAAGCGAAAAAAATTATTATAAAGACACGATTGAACACATCTAAGAGTTCGGCCGGAGTGGCTGTTGACGTCAAATTCAAATCACAATACAAAATTGATTTTCATCTGGGGTTGAAGACAACACTAAAACTTAAGGCCACCTTCTAATGAAAAAGTTTTTTTACTTAACAGTTCTTCTGCTCCTGTTTTTTGTGGCCGATGTGGCAGCGCAAAACGAGGGCACGCTCACCTTCATGAATAGCATTGCGCAGTCCACTAACAACAACCCTGCGTTTATGCCCAAATATAAAATTACGATTGGGCTCCCAGTGTCATCAGTAATGGCTTACTATGCCAACAATGGATTTAGCTACAACGATGTTTATAAGAAAGAAAATGATTCGGTAAAAGCCGACCTCAATAAACTGTATGGAGCCATGAAGCCAAAGAATTATATCACCCAAGCTTTTCAGTTGGATTTGCTCAGGGTTGGCTTGCGAATTAATCCGAAATTGTATGTCACGTTGAATTCATCGGCTCCGGGTT
>DPLR01000304.1:3351-8207 GCA_003541895.1 Cytophagales bacterium
CCATCGGCTCGGGTTTATAACCGAGTAATGATTCCCAAAGACTTGATGAATATTTTTGTGAATGGAAATGCTGCTTATGTTGGGCAAACCGCTTCCATCTCTCCCAAAGCTGAATCGACTACACTACTAGAAACTTCGTTGGGCGGAGCTTATCAAGTAGATGAAAAACTTACGGTTGGAGTACGTTTGAAATTTTTAAAGGGCATTACCAATCTCACTACGCAGAGCGCCAATATGACGTTGACGGAAGACAGCAACTTCGCACTCACGGCCAATGCAAGCATGGACGTGCGCTCATCGGGTATTCATAATTTCTCTGATTCGAACTTTGATTTTGGCAATCACATTCACGATTACTTAAAGAACAACGGCTTCGCTATTGACCTCGGAGCAACGTATAAACTCAATGATAAACTCGCGCTGGGCGCAAGCTTAATCGACATCGGTAAAATACACTGGCAGAATAATACGTATGGGTATCGCATCGATCCGGAAAAAGCGAATTATACATTTCCCGGTGTGGATTTAAGTAAAGTGATCAATGGCAATGGCGATTACCTTAAATCATTGGGCGACACTTTGCAAAATAGATTTCAAGTGCAACAAAATCCAATCGGTTCTTACAGTACACCGCTTCCAGGTAAAATGTACTTAAATGGAATGTACGAAGTGAAAAAGAATTTGACTTTAGGCGCTGTTTTCTTTTCCGAAAGGTTTCGCGGAAGGCTTTCTTCTGGATTGACGCTAGGCGCGAATAAACATTTTGGGAAATGGGTGAGCACTTCTTTGACGTATACGGTAACTAGTAATTCATTTAATAATATTGGAGCCGGTTTTTCACTCAACCTCGCTCCTGTTCAAATCTATTTTGTAGGAGATAATATTCTACGAATGCCTTTGGGAGGAATGGATCATTACATCAGTACAACAAAATACTTCAACTTGCGCATGGGTTTGAATTTTGTTTTGGGTTGGGATAAGAAAGGTGGTGCGAGTGGAAGATCAATCAAGAGCAAAGGCGATCACCTTCCTGGAAAACTATACGAGAAATAAGATCATCCATTCATCGATGGTTGTTTACCAGATTCACTTTTCAGTCGATTAATAATTCCGAAACTAATCGAGATATTGCGGTGTCTTTTTTGAATACGACACATGCTTCTAAGAAAAATAGTTAGCAACTTAGCTTTTCAAGTATTGATGGCCATCATCGCGGGTGTTTGGCTTGGTCACTTCTATCCTACCACTGCAATCAAAATGGAGATTGTAGGTACTTCCTTCGTTAATCTGATCAAACTTTTTATCGGGCCAATCATTTTTCTCACGATCACCTTGGGCATTGGTGCCATTGGCAATTTGAAAAAAGTGGGGCGCGTTGGCATAAAAGCGTTGATCTATTTTGAGCTTGTGACAACAGTTGCCTTGACCATTGGTGTCTTTGTTGCGCTCGTGCTTAAACCGGGCCACATTGAAATGAGCGGCCTTCAAACACAAGACGCATCCAAATTCACAACAGCACAAAAATCTTTTAGCTGGCTTGAATTCTTCACAGCCAATTTCACATTACAAGTTTTGCTGATTGCTATTATCTCAGGAATTGTCTTAAGCTATTTAAATAAACGTGAATTAATTGTTCAAAAACTGGAAAGGTTTTCCAAGGTAGTTTACAAACTTCTTCGCTATGTAATGTACCTGGCTCCACTCGGTGCGTTTGGTGGAATTGCTTTTGCCGTAGGAAAGTTCGGACTCCAATCGCTTATGCCTTTGGGCAAGCTGATGCTATGCGTTTATATCACCATGATTCTTTTTGTGTTTGTGGTTTTAGGGGCAATCCTTCGATACTATAAACACAACATTTGGATTTTTTTAAAATCAATTAAAGAAGAAATTCTAATCGTGCTCGCTACATCGTCATCTGAAGCTGCTTTGCCCTCCTTGATTAAAAAGTTGGAGAACATGGGTTGCAGTAAATCGGTGGTTGGTTTGGTTGTACCCGCGGGATATTCATTTAACCTCGATGGCACCTCCATCTATTTATCGATGGCTGTTTTGTTTATTGCACAACTGTATGGAGTAGAACTAAGTTATGGTGAACTTTTTACCATCCTCGGGATCTTAATGCTCACATCCAAAGGAGCAGCTGGTGTTACAGGCAGTGGGTTTATTGTTCTTGCTTCAACGCTCACGGCCATTCATAAAATACCGTTGGAAGGCTTGGCTTTTTTATTGGGCGTTGACAAATTCATGAGCGAGGCGCGAGCCATCACCAACATCATAGGAAATGGCGTTGCTACTTTAGTTATCGCAAAGAGTGAAAATGAATTTTTAGATGAAAGGCCGGAAACCGATTAATCTATTAAAGTACTTTTACATTCAGATTTTCGCCCAATAATTTTAATTGTTCGTTCCACTGAATTTCATCCTCATTATCTGTCTTTCGAGCTTCGCGCGAAATTTGAAAATAATAATTCTGACTTTTGTGCAAATTAGGCTTTAAGCCAAATTTCTTTAGCAAAGGAAACATTCTGTTCAGTCGCTGTATTCGTTTTACGTTTTCGCGCTCGCTGGCAATACGTTTCAACTCTTTGAAAATACTTTCGCCTGCAAGCTTCGATAGTTTGTCAAGGTCTTCAATTTTCAGACTCCATCGATCAAGTTCAGAGGAGATGCGCTCCATCGCCTTGATGTTGATGCGATCGGATAAAAAGCAGTTGGTTAAATCGGCATTCAACACATATTCAAACGCGGTTCGATACGCATTTGGAATAGGGATGTCGTTGTTCGATAGCGCGGTGATCAATTGATAGTCGCTGTTGTAACTTTTTCGAAGTGAATTCTCCAATTCAAAAAGACTTTCTTTTGCAATGAGTTCAAGTACTTTTCTTTTCTCATCGCTGAAAAGTTGCCAGATGGTATACTTCTCTGATCCGAAATACGATTGCATCAAACCGATCACATCGCCAAGTCGACCTTCTTCAAAAGCCTTGACCATCCGGAATTGCATGCTCGCAAAATTATCGGGTCCCATATCCAAGGAAATATTCCCGATGATATTATGCTTACCCAAACAGATTACGGCAAACGTAAACTTCTTTTCAGAAAGTGTAACGAGCGATTTTACACGGGTAATACCCAGTGCTAATTTTTGATCTCCAGCTTCTTTCTTGATGAAGGATTCACTATAGGTTTTGTAATTGAAAATGGTCAGTGCTTCTGGCTCATCATCAAAAATAGATGACACGGCATAATGCATACCAACACGCTTGAGGTTGGTCAGTGCAGGTAAAACAAATTTCTTATAAACTTCAGCTGCATTTCTATGTGCCGAAACATTGCTCGGTGCTTTTTCGAGTCGCTCTAAAAACTCCGGCTCCAGGTTTACATTTCCTGTTTGACTTGCCAACTGAATTACACGACAAGCATATTGCAATATCTGTGTCGTTTCAATACCTGAAACTTCATCGAAAAACCAACCACAACTGGTGTACATCAACATCGCGTGGCGTTGCATTTCCATCAGTCGCAACACATCCGATGACTGTGCCGTATCTATGATATTCGACTTAATGAATTTCTTTATCGTATCGTCATTGCGATTTAATACCACGTTGATGTAATCATTTTTCGCAGCCAAGGTATCGCGGAATATTTTCTTACCCTCACGCTCAACAATTTCATTGGCTTGATCGCGAAGCCAATCGAGTGCATCGCGCAGAGGTCTTCTCCACTGTTGATTCCATCCCGGTTTTCCTCCCGAATTACAGCCGCAGTCATTTCGCCAGCGCTCTACTCCATGCACACAACTCCATGAACTATTCTCGTGGATCTGTGCCTCGTAGGTAGTGGGAACGAGCGATAGAAACTGACCATAGTTGGTTAGGTTTATTGATTTTTCCTTTTCAATAAAATCAAGGCAAAAGGCCAATGCCATGTCCCCATGCTTGTGATGATGACCATAGGTTTCACCATCAGTAGCAACATGCACAAGTTGTGCTTCCTTATTATTCGGGTCGATCGCGTTTAGTAGACTATCAGCAAAATGTCTTCCGTCATTTAATAATCCATTGAAGGCAATGGATTGAGAAATATCTCCATCGTAAAAGAAAATATAAATCGATTTACCGGAAGGCAGTTTGCACAAATACGATTGTTTGGTGTTAACCGATCGATCATTTACTGAAGTCCATTCTGTTTCTCCTATTTTTCGGACAGCCTTTGCTTGCCTGGGCGCTAAGATTGTAAACTTAATATTGTTCTCTGCAAGGGCTTCTAATGTTTTGATATCAACGGCTGTTTCGGCAAGCCACATTCCTTCAGGTTTTCTCTTAAAGCGAAATTCAAAATCACGAATGCCCCATGCTATTTGCGTTTGCTTGTCGCGTTCGTTCGCCAAAGGCATGATAATGTGGTTATATACTTGCGCAATGGCAGAGCCGTGGCCCTTGAATCTTTTTATGCTTTCTTTATCTGCTTCTAGAATCGCCTCGTAAGTTTCAGGGGCGTAGGTTTCCATCCATGAAAGCAACGTAGGGCCGAAATTGAAACTGATGCGAGAGTAATTGTTAACGATGTCTCGAATAATATTTTCTTGATCGAGAATACGTGCGGTGGCGTTGGGTTCGTAACATTCAGCGGTTATTCGCTCATTCCAATCGTGATAAGGATGAGCTGAGTCTTGCACTTCAATTACCTCAAGCCAAGCGTTTTCACGTGGCGGTTGATAAAAGTGTCCGTGTATACAAACGTATTTACTAGCAGTGGTTGATGATGGCATTATAAATCAAAAAGTAAAAACAACTAATGTCGTAGCAATGTTCAAGATAAAATTATTCTAATTCAAATTCAGTAAGTGCTTT
>DPLR01000448.1 GCA_003541895.1 Cytophagales bacterium
GGGAAAAACGGTGAGGCTGTAAACACAATGCGCAGAGCAAATCTTGGTTTTCTTCCTTATACTTCGCTTTACGAAGCTGGCTATTTTCGGGGCGCAGCTGTTTCGTATTCTTTCTCAAGAAACATTACACTTCATTCTATGATTTCCTCGCGTGGTCGAGATGGAAATCTTCAAAGTGATACGATCACATCCACTGCCGATTATCTCTCGTCATTCAGTTATACCGGGCTTCATCGAACGGCAGCCGAATTGGCGAACAGAAATTCGGTAAATGAAACCAACGTTGCTTCGGTTCTTCAGTTTAAAAACCAGTCGTTAGATGCTGGGCTAATTTTTCATCACACGCAGTTCAATCATCCTCTTCTTAGAAATCCATCGGTCTACAATCAATTTGAATTTAATGGAGATGCCAACAGCAACGTTGGAGCATATTTGAATTACAATTTCAATAATGTTGCTTTCTTTAGCGAGTTTACACAAACAGTTTCAAATGGCCGAGCGGTTGTTGCGGGTTTACTTGCCAGCCTCACTTCAAAATTGGATGTGTCTCTGGTTTATCGAAGGTTCGATAAAAACTTTTATAGTTTTTACAGCAACGCCATCGCAGAAAATTCAACTCCGCAGAATGAATCAGGAATGTATTGGGGTTGGAAATATTCGTTCAATAAAAAATATTCGCTTGCGGGTTATGTCGATCTGTTTTCGTTTCCTTGGCTGAGATACAGAAGCTATGCTCCATCCGATGGAAGCGAGTGGCTTGTGCGGTTCAATTACAAACCTTCCAAATCGGTTTACATCTTCTTGCAGGCGCGCCAAGAATCAAAACTGCGAAACACCGGAGTTGACAACAATCTCTACTTAACGGCTCAAGGCACGAAACAAAATTTTTGGATCAACTGCGATTACTCGGCTAGCCAGAAATTAAGTTTTAGAACACGGGTTCAGTTCAGTTCATATTCTATTGACGGCAAAACGACTTATGGAAATGTGATCTTGCAAGATGTGAGTTACAGCTTCAATCGCTTTTCAATCACCGCTCGCTATGCATTGTTTGACACTGACGATTATGACAACCGGCTTTATGTTTACGAGCGCGATGCCTGGCTTGCATTTAGTTTTCCGGCTTACTACGGCAAGGGAGTTCGCCAATACCTGATGTTGCAGTATCGAGTAACTCGTCAAACCGATGTGTGGCTACGGTGGGGGCAAACTAGTTATACCAATCGCGAGTCTGTTGGCTCTGCCGGAGAAACAATTTCGGGCGATACGAGAAATGATGTTAAATTTCAGGCACGAATCAGATTTTAGCCATGCACGGAGTTGAATTAGTTACACCGGAAGTCTTATGGATGCTTTGCATCGGGCTTGCTGTCTTCATCGTTGTTTATCGGTTAATCTTCCGGAAGAAGAATAAATGACCATTCGCTAACAAGTCTTACACACAACTTACACCAAGTAAAAATGAGCGGCCATTGAGGCTAGCTGTACTTCTTCCACTCGGCAACGTTTTCAACTTTCTAGCGCAATTCTTGCATTTCTGGCGAATCTCAACTTATTTTATGTTAAAAGTGCGCAATTTTCTGGCCTTCAATTAATTATAGAATGAGAAAACTCAACCTGCTCTTTGTCTTAATCATCCTTTCGTTGTTGCTTTTATCTGCTGCCTCTATTGCGTTGGCTCAGCCCATCAAAAAAACTTTTGAGCTAGGTGAATTCAAAAGCATCTATGTGAATTCGAATTATACTGTGATGCTGAAACAAACCAACAAACAAGAAGTAAGTGTTGAAGTTGACCCTGATATTTTACCCCTCACTAAAATTTTTGTTGAGAATGGTGTGCTCATGATCAACGTTGAGCGCAAGCCCGACAATCCGAACAAAAGTATCTGGTCGAAGATTGACGACATCAAACTGAAATCAGTAATGAAAGTGATGGTGAGCATGAAAAACATTAGCGACCTGCAGGTGAATGGCGGAGGAAAAATTATTTCGGAAAATTCAATTGCCTCTGATAACCTGAATCTTTCTGTATCGGGAAGTGGCGGAATGGATCTCGACATTAAAGGCAACAACATAAAAACAGAAGTGAGTGGCTCAGGCAACATTGCCTTGAAAGGATATGCAACGATGAATGATATCATGTTGAGTGGAAGTGGAAGTCTAAGCGCTTTTGCTTGCGAATTAGAAAAAGCAAAAGTGAAAGTGAGTGGCTCTGGTAATTGTGAAATCAATGTCACCGCCAATTTAGATGCTTTGGTACTCGGCAGTGGTACCATAAAACACAAGGGCAACACCAAAGAAGTTTCTAAAAAGGTTTACGGCTCTGGCTCAATCGACCGGGCTTATTAACTTCATTGAGTAGATTACTTTTACGATCTTTGTAAGCCTCAAATATTTTTTGAGGCTTTTATTTTATTTGCCATGGATACGATTCTATCGCTACTTTCAAAATACGACAAACCCATTCCGCGTTATACGAGTTACCCAACGGTTCCTTATTGGCAACCTGAAACAATTGACGATGCGAAATGGAAGAATGCCGTTGTAAATCGATTAGCCAGTGAGAGTAACGAACTCTGCATCTACATCCACTTACCTTATTGCGAAAGCTTGTGCACGTTTTGCGCCTGCAATAAACGCATCACGAAGAATCATAGCGTGGAAGACAAATACATCGACACCGTGTTGCACGAATGGAAAATCTATCGTGAGTTAATGACGGAGAAACCGATCATCCGCGAAATTCATTTGGGTGGAGGAACTCCTACTTTTTTTAGTCCAGCCAACCTTTCCAGATTGATCACCGGAATTACCAACACTGGAATTATTCCAGACGATCATGAATTCAGCATTGAAGTACATCCGAATTATACAAGAAAAGAACACCTCGAAGCCTTGTACAAAGCAGGATTCACCCGCATTAGTTTAGGGGTTCAGGATTTTGATCCGCATGTGCAATACATCATCAATCGCATTCAATCTTTTGCAAAAACGAAAGAGGTGATTGATTGGGCGCGGGCCATTGCCTACAACAGCATCAACATCGATTTGGTGTATGGCTTGCCCAAACAAACCGTTGAACATATTGAGTTCACGATTTCTCAGATCAACCAACTGATGCCCGACCGCATTGCGTTTTACTCGTATGCACACGTTCCCTGGAAAAGCAAAGGGCAAAGACGTTACACCGAAGAAGATTTACCCGCTGCGGAACAAAAGTGGGCCATGTACAACAAAGGCAGAGAGTTGTTGATGGGCAACGGATTCAAAGCCATTGGTATGGATCATTTCGCTTTACAAAACGATAAACTGTGGCAGGCTGCTTCGCAAGGGAAAATGCACAGAAACTTCATGGGCTACACCACCACGCAAAACAAACTTATCATTGGCTTGGGCGCTTCGTCTATCAGCGACTCGTGGAATGCGTTCATTCAAAATGAAAAAGAAGTGGAAGCATATATTGAAAAAATTGAAAAAGGAGAATTGCCCATCATCACCGGCCATCTGAATGACGAAGAAGATTTGGTGTACCGAAAACACATTCTCGATCTCATGTGCAAAGGCAATACCACACTTGATGTAGAAAAAATGGATGGCGCCTTTTTAAATTCCGTGCAAGAAAAACTTCAATTGATGCAAGGCGATGGTTTGGTAAAGCTGGAAGGGAGTAGTATTGCAGTAACCGAACAAGGAAACACATTCATCCGAAATATTTGCTCGGCACTTGACGCACGCATGTGGAAGAAGAGTAATTTTGAAAAGATGTTTAGCAAAGCCATCTGATTCAAATGTATTTATACCTCAAAGCTTTTCACATCATTTTTGTAGTAACGTGGTTTGCCGGATTGTTTTACATCGTCAGGCTTTTTATTTACAACCGCGAAGCACAAGACAAACCTGAAGCCGAGCGAATAATTTTACAACAACAGTTTGCTATCATGATCAGGCGGTTGTGGTTGGGTATCACTTGGCCATCATGCATCATCACAGTTATTTTGGGAACGTGGCTTACCGTTGATTTTTATCCAGGCATTCCGGGTTGGCTAGCCATCAAAATCATTTTTGTAGCAGGGCTTTTACTTTATCATTTTTCGCTTCACACAATTTATCGCCAGCAAAGCAAAGGCATTTTTAAATTCACTTCTTCGCAATTGCGGATGTGGAACGAAGTAGCGACACTTTTTCTGTTTGCCATTGTACTGACGGTAGTTGTGCGCACAGAGATCAATTTCAAATGGCTCGCAATTGGGCTTTTACTTTTTGCTCTCGTGCTGACTATTGCTACGAAGATTTATAAGAAGATGAGGAAGTGAAATGGTTGTTCCTTTACTTTCCGATTTGATTTAATTCCTTCTGCCTTTTCTTCCATTCCTTTCTCTTTTTAAATTGAAACCATTTAGGCTTTTGGACAGGCGAATCTTTAGGGCTCGTTTTTTTTGAAGAGTCCTCTTTATATTCGTTCAGTTTGTTATTCTGAAATTCTTTAACAATTGACTGATCATCAAGAGGGGTTTCAACAAATTCTTCATGATCAGAATTCAGATTACTATCACTAGCTAAAGTAGTACTAATAGGTTTCGGATTATATCTTCTTGTAGATTTGTCAATCCTTTTATCTGTTTT
>DPLR01000693.1 GCA_003541895.1 Cytophagales bacterium
ATTACCGCAATACCAGAGCCCAATGCCGCTTTTGATGTCATTCTTTGTACGGAAGTGCTTGAGCATGTTCCTGATCCCACCAAGGCGCTCGACGAATTTTCGAGATTATTAAAACCCGGCGGAAAACTAATTTTAACTGCCCCATTCGCTTCACTCGTGCATTTTGCACCGTATCACTTCTGCACGGGATTCAGTCGTTATTGGTACGAGCATCATTTGCCAAAACGCGGATTTAAAATTGAGGAGCTGACTCCCAATGGCGACTGGTTCGCCTTCTGCCAACAAGATTTGATGAGTTTGGGAAGCACCGCGCGAAGGTATGGTGATTGGAGTTGGCCACTGGCCTATGTGTTGGGAATTTTTGGGTCTATCTATTTTAAGATTCGGGGTGGCACGCCTGCAGATGATCTTGCCTGTTTCTCATGGCAGTGTTTAGCGGTAAAAAACTGATGTGTCAATTAGACGAAATATTTTTGTTTTTTGCGATATCGAATGCAGTGGTACGCAAGGGTTGATGTAGTCTTGAACCTCAAGTCCAAATTAAAGGAGTTTGGCTGGCTGTACGGCTTGAATGCACATTATAAGTCTGCTGCTGTCAAGCGAAAATACAGGGTTACTGCTGCCCGATACGCCTGTTTGCCACCCTCTCGTTCCTTTCAAGAACTTTTCGGTAAGCATTTGAAAAATGAAAAACACTTTGCTCAGATTGATCGACCTCTGCGCATCTTTTTTATGGGCACTGACGAGCAGCAAGATCGCAGTGGAACATTGCAGGCCTTGGCAAAGATATCAGAGTTAACCTATTTTACACGTGCGGATGGAAGCTATGGACAGAACGATCCGTCATTGCCGCTTTTTCGAAAACGTGCGAACACCGAACGGTTATCGACGTTAATCAAAAAACACGCCGATCAAGGTAAGCCACCGGATGTCCTTATTGCTCAGACCTGGGCCATATTAGTAGCACCAGAAATATTGAGCCGAATTCGTCAAGCGTACGGCACGTTTATAATTAACATTTCAATGGATGACAGGCATCAATATTGGGGCGCGAAGCTTAAAGGAGAGTGGGGTGGAACATTTCCACTTATTCCCCATATTGATCTGGCGTTGACGGCAGCACCTGAATGCGCTGACTGGTACATGAAGGAGGGTTGCCCTGCGGTGTTTTTTCCAGAGGCAAGTGATCCGGAAATATTTCATCCCATGCCGGAGCTGCCAAAAACCCATGACGTTTGTTTTGTTGGCGGTTGTTATGGCATTCGTGAACAAATTGTAAATGCGTTGCAGAATGCGGGTATTCGCGTGAGCGCTTTTGGGGGTGGCTGGAAGGGGGGGCGTATCGATACAGAATCAGTACCGAAACTTTTTGCACAATCCAAGATTGTTCTCGGTGTGGGAACCATAGGTCATTGCACAGATTTTTTCGCATTAAAAATGAGAGATTTCGATGGCCCGATGTCGGGAAGTTGCTATATTACTCATGATAATCCTGATTTGTACCATGTTTATGAAATTGGGAAAGAAATTGTAACATACCAATCAATATCGGACTGCATAGACAAAGTGAACTATCTTTTGCAGAACGATGCAGAGAGGGAACAAATTGCCGAGGCTGGCTATCAACGCGCTGTGAAGGAGCATACCTGGGAAAAGCGGTTTCGGACTCTCACTGATTTACTCAAAAATGGAGGAATATTTTGAGCATAGAGTATGTTTTGATCGATTCACATTTTGAAAATGAAAAGGACGAAAGCCTTCTCCACGGGCGTTTTATACCCTATGGACTTGCGATTCTCGACAATACCATGAAAACTGCTGGGTATCAGGGGCTGTTACTGCTCGAGAACAAAGAATACAACGCCTTTATAAATTCAACTAATCAGCAAAATAATAGCATTAAACTAATTGGTATCAGTTCAACCACAATTACCCGTTTTGATGCCAAGACCAAGATTGAAGAATGCCGAGCCACCTTCCCGAAAAGCATAATCGTTGCTGGAGGACATCATTTCGGCAACTGTGCTGAAGACGCCTTAATAAACATTCCTCAACTGGACATTGTCGTTCGAGGGGAGGGGGATGAGGCTATAATTGATATCATGCGGTATGCTTGTGGTTCGCTTGCGATTAATGCAATCAACGGCATCAGTTACCGCGATGAATATGGATCGGTAATATCACGTGGACCTAAATTGATTGTTGAGAATTTGCCGAGCATCGAATTTGTGGAAAAATTTTATTCAATGGAGCAATTTGTACAAAATCCACTCAGCGCTGATATGCCCATTCCTTCCATGAATATACTTGCCGGAAGGGGCTGTCCTCACAATTGTATATTTTGCAGTGTAAACCGGACAAGAGTCAGGCGATATCCTGTTGAAGACATTGTGAATATGATAGAAAAAACAACAAAAAAATTTAATATCAGAGGAGTAAAGTTTTATGACGATTCATTGACATTAAGCAATTCTTATGTCTCTGCGCTGTGTGATGAAATTATTCGGCGTAAACTTGATATTGTATGGTTTTGCGATTCAAGAGCAAATATCAATCTTGATCTGCTATCCTTGATGTATTCTGCAGGCTGTCGTTATATAGCGGTAGGGTTGGAAACCGGGTCTCCTAAAATTCAAAAAATCGTGGATAAAAATATTACAAAGGAACAAGTAATGCAATTTGCCATAAAATGTAAGGAAGTTGGCATTTCTACATACGTTTTTCTGATGGCGAGTTTCCCTGATGAAACTCCAGAGGATTTGGAACTGACAATTGATATTGCGAGAGATTTGAGCAAAAAAGGCAAGGCCATCGCCGGCAGCATGGGGGCGGCAGTCATTCTTCCGGGGACTCAATTGGAAAAGATCGCGCGCGAACGAGGCATTCTTGCAGAGGATTTTTCATGGCATAAACCTTTTAATGATCAGCTTAACTTGGACTATGACGTACCACCCAACATTCCCCTTTATCGAGAAGGCATTTCGCCGGAAGTATATAAAAATGCAAAGCGAAAAATGCTTGCCAATTATGCAAATAGTCTAAGCCTCAGGATATTTTGCAAGAATCTGATTGAAAACATCCTGCGTCGTGACATTTCATGGGCGGAGAAAATGACTATCGGCAGCAATATTTTTAAAGCAAAAATAAAATCTTTGTTTTCTTGATTCGATAAAATCTATTTTCAATCAAGGAGTTTTCATGAACCCGAGGTTATTGGATTATTTATGTGACCCAATCGACAGGTCAAATCTACAGCTGGTAGATCCCATATATGATACGATGGGAAATATTACCCATGGTTGTCTGGTATCCGTATTAGGGAAGGGCTACCCAATTCGGGATGGCGTTCCTAGGTTTGTAGATCAAACAGCCCTTCCTTCGACTGTAGAATCGTTTGGTGATGAGTGGAACTATTTT
>DPLR01000529.1:0-954 GCA_003541895.1 Cytophagales bacterium
TATTTGCGAGATCAAATGCCGATCTGGCGTACGCAATATCCTGGTGTTGAAACTATGGAAATTGCCGTTATGGGCTGTGTAGTTAATGGTCCAGGGGAAAGTAAAAATGCCAATATCGGCATCAGTTTACCGGGTACCGGCGAATCACCTGTAGCTCCTGTTTATGAGGATGGTGAAAAAACGGTCACGCTTAAAGGCGACAGAATTGCTGAAGAATTTCAGGAAATAGTTCAAAGGTATATCGAAACGCACTATGCGGCCTAGAAGTCAGTCAACTCGGTTTTGACGGGTGTAACAGAGTATCTACGAGGTTTTAAAAACCTCGTAGATCTTGAAGTTGGCTGAAAACTTTACTCGACAAAATAAAAATGAGCTCCTAGTGGGTTCCATTAGGGTTCAATATGTCCACTTTCCTTTTCAATCTTATTAGCAATCTGCCTTAAACAGAACGTACAAATTCGAACCCTCGTTTGGATTTTCCGGCGGGGTATTTTTGTGCCCGTTCATTTTTCATGTTTAATAACCTTTGCTACACAACATACTAATTTATTGACCTATAATTAAATGAATAACTTTCGATTGGGAGTGTGTTTTTTTTGAACATAGTGTAATGACTTAAAGCGTGATAGCCTTTCACGTTAATAAGTCAGCTAACTGCAATTTTTATTTTATTGATTACAGTAGATACTAGCCAGCGTCTCTTGGGTAAAGTCTTAACTATGCGATTTAACTTGAATTTTGGTAATTCCAGAACAACAAGAATTAAGCTCTGCTTTTTAGTAGTATTGTTATGCCCTTGTTTTTCCAATGCTGCTGAATCTATTGATTTACAACTGCGCTGGCATCATCAATTTCAATTTGCAGGCTACTATGCCGCTTTGGAAAAAGGTTATTATAAGAAGGTGGGGTTGGATGTTAGTATTCACAATGGCACACCCGAAAAAATGCCGGTAA
>DPLR01000529.1:1218-2757 GCA_003541895.1 Cytophagales bacterium
AGAGGTGCTGCAAGGTCATGCACAATATGGTGTTGCCAATAGCGAGTTACTCCTGGAACGTTTGCGTGGAGCGCCATTGGTAGCCTTGGCTGCTATATATCAGCATTCTGCATCTGTATTGCTTACACGCAAAGATACTGAAATTCTTTCTCCCGATGATTTAATCGGGAAAAAAGTGATGATGCTCGGTCAATATGTGGATGCTGATTTTATTGCCATGTTCAGCAATGAGAATCTCAATATAAATGACATCCATATTATCCCCAGCAGCTTCCAAATCCAGGATTTGATTGATGGCAAAGTCGATGCATTTAACTCTTATATTAGTAACGAACCGTATTATCTAAAACAACAAGGTGTTGAATTTACTATCCTTAATCCACGAAACTACGGTGTTGATTTCTATAGTGATATTTTGTTTACGTCAGAAGATGAAATTAGATATCATCCTGAGCGCGTAAAAGCTTTCCGTCAAGCCAGTCTTGAAGGTTGGTATTACGCAATGAATCATCCTCAAGAAATAATTGATCTATTGCTGAACAAATATAAAGTTACCAAATCAAGAGATCATCTTGAATTTGAAGCCGAGGCCATGCATTCACTAATATTGCCTGACCTGATGGAATTGGGGCACATGAATCCCTGGCGTTGGCGACACATGGCCGAAATGTTTGTAAAAGCGGGAATGGTTGAAAATGATCACTGGTTGCAAGGGTTTATTTATACCCAAAACACGGGTATCGCTAAAGAAAAGCTGATTAATTATCTGAAGGTTACGGTGGTTATAACGATAATCATCAGTGTTATTGCATTAATTCTGTTCACGGCCTATCGATCGAAAAAAAGAGAAAATAGCCTCCGTATTGCGACAGAAAAAAAGTTGCGTAATCGTACCGATGAACTGGCGTTACACAATCAAATTCTCCAGCAAATCAACCGGCGAATTGAGCTACCCAAACTACTGGAAGAATTGGTTCGACAAATTGAAGCATTGCATCCTGGAATGTTGTGCTCTATTTTACTGCTGGATAAAGATGGCAAACATCTATGCCATGGCGCTGCGCCCAGTTTACCGGACTTTTATAATCAGGCCATTAATGGTTTGGCAATTGGCGAGGGTGTAGGCTCTTGCGGAACGGCGGCGTATCGCAGTGAACGAGTCATCGTTGAAGATATACAGCAACATAGTTATTGGGAGGAGTTCCGTGATTTGGCAAAGTTGGCCGATATCCAATCCAGCTGGTCACAGCCCATTAAAAACAGCAATCATAAGGCGCTTGGGACATTCGCGATCTATCATCGGCAACCCACACGACCGACAAATACAGAAATTGCCCTGATTGAAAGCTATGCCAATCTGGCACAACTGGTGATTGAAAATAATTTTACAAATACTGCACTGATTGAAAGTGAAGAACGCTTGAGATTCGTGTTGGAGGGAAGCGATCTTGGTTTTTGGGATTGGAAAATCGATACCAATGAGGTAGAACGGAATCCGGTCTGGGCAGAAATGCTTGGCTATAGTCATGAAGAAATAAA
>DPLR01000159.1 GCA_003541895.1 Cytophagales bacterium
GTTGTTTCACGGGTTTGGCCAAGATCATTCTGCCTTTGATTCATGGCTTAAGACTTTTGCAAATGAATTCACATTTTATTCATTCGATCTATTTTTTCATGGCAAAAGTGAATGGAGAACCAGTGGAATGCTTGAGAAAGAAGATTGGCAAAAGATTTTGACTTTATTCTTCGAAAAAGAAAATCTTTCGAACGTGATTGTTGCAGGTTTCAGTTTGGGTGCTAAGTTTGCTCTAGCTACCATCGAACTATTTCCTGCACAAGTAAAAAAAGTGATTTTCATCGCACCCGATGGAATCAAATTAAATTTTTGGTACAAGGTCGCAACTTCCTTTTCGTTGGCGCGATTGGTTTTTAAAAAGTTTGTCACTTTTCCACAACCATTCTTTTGGCTTCTCAAGATTTTAGATTTCTTCAGGCTTACGAATAAATTTTTATTACGGTTTGCCCATTCGCAGATGAACACGATTGAAAAGAGGAAGAAAGTTTATAATTCATGGGTTTATTTTAGAAGACTAAAATTCGACATTGAGTCACTTGCAGTTATCATAAACAAAAATCGAATTGAAATAACAATTATAATGGGTAGGTATGATAAAGTAATTCCCTTGAGAAGGGTGGAGTTGTTTGTAAAGAAAATATCCCTGATGAAATTTCATATTTTAGAAACAGGGCACAATGATCTAATTGAACGTAGTAAAACTTTAATAAAGTAGATGAAAGTCAGACTTATTTTATTATCGGTATTCACATTTTTTCTTGGCTTTTTGGCGGCAATGCATGCAGCTGTCAATAATCAATACGATCCCTTTACTCTCAATTTTTGGTTTATACTTTTTTTGTTGGGATTAACTATAATAGGGGTTTCAATTTGGAATCATAAAACCTTTTCACTTGATTTTAATACAATCAAAATTGATCAGCCGATCCAAGGTCAAACGAAGTACGATCTGAAACAACTGATCGAGTGGCAAGAAACGTGCTATAACATTCGAGGTAGAAAAAGAAAGAGTCTGATTTTATTTTTTGAGTTTGATCAATCATTGCGATTGACCAATGTTGATTTAGAGCGTGAATATAAATTATTTCAGATTATTTGAAAAATCACCATCAAAATAAAATTACATAGTTTGCTAGTAAGGTTTCTCAAATCAAAATTTCAAATGATACCCTACACTGATACCAACGGGTGATGGTTCTGAACTGAATTGAGCTCCAGCATTTTTCCAATAATTATAATCGTTCGTAAACTCGCTCGACCTGAATGGAACGATCAATTGAAAATGCCAAAATGTATTTTCGTTTCTTCGCGGGTTTAAAATTATTCCTCCGGCTAAAGACGTTCCATAATAAATTTTCTGAAACGTATTTTGAATATAGATCACCGCATTATACCCATACATAAAACTTAAGGTGGGAACTACTTTTTTATCTGGAGCGAGACGAGCTATAGCACCAAAGTTATAGCCTACACCCGCCAAGGCATAGCCAACGGATCCAAAAACACCAATGTGTTTATCAGGGTAAAAGGAAAGCTTTGCACCAATACCACCATAATCCAAGCCAAGACCAAAGCCGATACTTCCAATCTTACCAACCTCCTCTTCATACGATTGCTGTTTATTTTCATTAGTTGTTTTTGGTGTATTGTAAACTTGAACTGGAGCTTTCGGTTTATTGGCTATTCTTACATTGCCTATATAAATCTTAATTTCTGTTGCTAGGAGTTTTTCAAAAAGCTCTGGATTTTTTTCGCTTTCGAGTTTATCATCAAAACGAATGGAGTTAATTTCGGCTAACCCAAAGACTCCTGATTTGGTGGTCAATCCCGTTTCACTTGCTGAGATTAACTCCGTCCTGATTTTAACACTATCATTTAGAGTGATAAATGCTTTTTGCGCCTGCACATAAAATGCAAATGGTAAACTAAGAATCAACGATACGATAATCTTCTTCATAATGAGGACAAAGATATTTTATTTAAAATTATCGTAAACCAAATAAGAAGGCACTGAGTAAAATCAGTGCCTTTCTATTGATTAAAAATAAAAATTATTTGGACTCAAATTTTTTGCGATAAGCAATTTGAGTGATTACCACATACAGCACGGGAACGATAAATATGGCCAATGTAGTTGCCGCTAACATTCCACCGAAAACCGTCCATCCAATAGTCTTTCTTGCTTCAGCACCTGCACCGCTTGAAAAAGCCAGAGGCAAAACACCAAAAATAAATGCAAGCGATGTCATTACAATTGGCCGCAAACGAAGACTCACCGCTTCTAATGTTGCTTGAATAATTTCCATTCCTCTATCTACTCTTTCTTTGGCAAACTCCACAATCAGAATTGCATTTTTTGCAGCCAGACCGATGAGCGTGATCAAACCAATCTGTGCGTAAATATTATTTGATAAGCTTGGTAGGAACGTTAACGTAAGGATAGAACCGAATGCTCCTATCGGCACTGCAAGCAAAACCGAAAATGGTACTGACCAACTTTCGTAAAGTGCAGCAAGAAATAGAAATACAAAGATGATCGAGATGGCGAATATGCCGATGATCATGTTTCCGGCTTTAACTTCTTCACGACTTAAACCTGCAAACTCATATCCATACCCAGCAGGCAAAGATTTTGAAGCAACTTCTTGTAGCGCTTGAATCGCTTGACCGCTACTGAATCCTGGTTTTGGTGTACCGTTAATCTCAATGGATCTGAAAATATTGAAGTGCGAAACGAGCGAGGGAGCCTCAACTAATTTTGAAGTTACCAGACTTGTTAGCGGAATCATATCACCATGACTATTTCGTACGTGGTATTTCCCTAAGTCTTCGAGTGAGCTACGCGATGTAGTGTCTGCTTGTGCCATCACACGAAAGTTTCGTCCATAAATATTGAAGTCGTTGACATAGCTACTTCCGAGCATGGTTGATAACGTTGAATAAACATCTGAAATTGAAACTCCGAGTTTCTTCGCTTTCTCACGATCAACGTTCACTTGATAGCTTGGCGTTCTGGCGTTGAAGAAAGTATACGCCATACCAATTTCCGGACGCTTGTTTACTTCGGCAAGAAAGTTTCTGGCTACGCGTTCAAATTGTTGAATGTTATCTGTACTTGTCGTTTGCTGAAGTTCGAAAGTGAAGCCGGCTGTTTGACCGAGCCCGGGAATTGCCGGTGGAGCAATCGCGAGTACACGGGCTTCTTTAATGTCGGCCATCCGTTTTTGTACTTCGGCAATTACGCTTTGCACATGACCTTCTTTGCCTTCGCGTTGATCCCACGGTTTCAACAGCACAAACAATGTTCCCACGTTTGATTTATTTGAAAAACTAATCACGTTCAAAGTAGCAATGCCACCCACGGTTTTGATGGCGGGAATACCTTCCAACTTTTTAGTGATTCGTTTCAGCATCTCTACACTTCGCGTTGTGGAGGTAGCTTCGGGCATTTCATAGGTAATAAAAAATCTTCCCTCATCTTCTGTTGGTATGAACCCAGATGGTTTGTTTGAGAATAGAAAATACAATCCAACAAAAACGCAAACCAAAACCACAAGCACCAGCCTGAACGATCTAATCCAAGCCCAAACTCCATTGGTATACGAGTGAGTTACTTTTCCAAACCAAACATTGAATGAATGAAAGAAACGATCAAGGAAATTTTTCGGTGCATTTTCGTCAGAAGGTTTTAACATGATTGAGCAAAGCGCAGGTGTGAGCGACAACGCAACGAAAGCAGAAATCAAAACGGATATGGCAATTGTAATCGCAAATTGTTGATAGAGTCTCCCCACAATTCCAGGCACAAAACCAACCGGCACAAACACAGCTGCAAGGATCAGGGCAATGGCAACAACAGGAGCTGAGATTTCGCTCATTGCTTTTTTCGTTGCTTCAATAGGTGAAAGTTTTTCGTGATCCATATTATGTTGAACTGCCTCAACCACAACGATAGCATCGTCAACAACAATTCCAATGGCAAGTACAAAGGCAAAAAGAGTTAGCGTGTTGATGGTGAACCCTAAGAGAATAAAAAAGATGAACGTTCCTATCAATGAAACCGGAATAGCCAACACAGGAATCAAAGTAGCACGCCAGTTCTGTAAAAAGAGAAAGACTACAATAACTACTAGCAGTAATGCTTCTAAAAGTGTGTGCACTACTTCGTTGATTGAAACCTTCACAACTGTGGCTGTCTCTAAGGGAATTGTGTAGTCGATATCTTTCGGGAATGATTTTTTCAATTCGGCCAGTGCTTTAACAACGCCTTCATATGTTTCAAGCGCATTTGCACCGGGGGCTTGGTAAATCAATAGGAACGCTGCGGGTTTTCCATTGGCAAAAGCAGTGGTTGCTCCGTAATCAAATACACCAAGTTCAACGCGTGCCACATCTTTCAAATAAACAATGCTTCCCGTGGCAGGAATGGTGCGTACAATAATATTTTCAAATTGATCTTTGGTATTGATGCGACTGTCAGTAAGTACTGTGTATTCAAAGCTTTGAACATTCGGTTGTGGTGTTCCACCAACGGTTCCTGCAGCAACCTGAAGATTCTGTTCTGCAAGCGCACTCAGTACGTCCGTAGTTGACAAGCCAAGGCTCGCCAGTTTTTCGGGCTTCAACCAAATACGCATTCCAAAGTCGGCACCGCGTGTAATTATATCACCAACGCCCTTCACCCGTTGCAATGCATCTTTTAAATAAATGTTGGTATAGTTTCCGATAAACCGAGCATCGTGTGTTCCGTTCGGTGAGTAAATAGCAAGAGCAACCATGATGCTTGGATTTCTCTTCCGCGTGGTTAATCCAAGTCGCTTCACAGCATCGGGCAATGCGGGTTGTGCTATGTTCACTCTATTTTGTACATCGAGCGTTGCAATGTTCACATCGGTCCCAACATCAAACGTTACGGTGATGCTGCTTTGACCGCTGCTCGTACTATTACTCGACATATAAGACATGCCCGGAGAGCCGTTGATCTGAGCCTCCATAGCCGTGGTAGTAGTTTGTTCTACTGTTTGGGCATCGGCACCGGCGAAAATACCTGTAACACTTACGGTAGGAGGAGTGATGTCAGGATATTGAGCGATGGGCAATGTTGTCATTGCGATTAGGCCAACTAAGACGATGACAACCGAAGTTACAATTGCTGTAACAGGCCGTTTGATAAATACATCTGCAATCATGAATAGGCAGGATTAAGATTTTTATTTTTTAACTTCAGTTGATGCGGGCTTCTCTGCGATCATTGAACCTTCGCGTAAATTTTGAACGCCCTCGGTTACAATCGTTTCTCCTTCTTGTAAACCACTTTTGATAATTACGTTGCGATCAACTTGTTTGCCAAGCATCACGCGCTGCTGTGTTACTTTGTTGCTGTCGGTCTTCACTTTGTACACAAGGAATTCTCCGAGCTGCTCGGTCACCGCTTTGTATGGGATAATGACAGAAGATTTTGGTGCATGATTTAATACGCGAAGCGTTCCAGCCATCCCTGGTCTCAACAGATTATCGGGATTGGGGAAAGTCACTCGCACTGTGATTGTGCCCGTTTGGGGATTCACTGCCCGATCAATAAAACTGATCGAACCAAACTGCGAATAGATTTCTCCATTAAAAGACAAAGAGAAAGTTGAATCCTTTGTTCCACTTTTTTTAAGAAGTTGTGTGTATTTAAAAATTTCTTTCTGATCGATCACAAAATCTGCAGCAATGGGATTATCGGAAGAAATGGTGTTGAGCAATGTTTGGCCTGCCGACACAGCAGCACCCAGTTTCACTTGCGAAATCCCAATTGTTCCATCGAACGGAGCCGTGATCACTGTATAGCGCACATTGGTTTGAACACTTCGAACTGTTGCCTGCGCGGCTTCAACTTGTTTTTTTGCAGCTTCATAATTGGCTTCAGCATTATCTACCTGTTGCTTCGCGATCGCATCGCGCTTATTCAATTCACGGTAGCGGTCAACATCTTTTTGGGCTTTAACCAAGTTGGCTTCTTGCACAGCCAAATTAGCTTGTGCTTGTTGATAGGAAGCTTCGTATTGTTGTTGATCGATCGTGTATAACTTGTCTCCTTTTTTGACATGAGCGCCCTCAGTGAAATAGAGACCGGTAACATATCCGTTTACTTGCGGACGTAACTCAACCTGATTGAGCGCCATAATGGTAGCTGGATATTCGTCATAATAACTTGTAGAAGCGGCTTCAATTTTTTGCGTTACCACAGCAACGGCTTGCGGGCCTTGCTGAATTTTGGGTTTGTTGCCGCAAGAAAAAATCAGCAGTGATAAGCTGAAGATTAAAATGTTTCGGATAGATTGTAACATTATAAAATGAATTTGTTGGTTGATTAGTAATTGATTTGACCTAGCGCTTTTTGAAGATCGATTTTACTTGCGAGTACGGCATACAATGCGTTGAAGTAATTGATTCGCGCGTTGCGAAAATCAGTTTCTGCCGTGATCACTTCCAAATAATTTTTCACGCCCGATTTGTATTGCAAGTGGATAACTTCATATACCTCTTTGGCTAATTCAACATTTTGTTTTAGTGCAAGATAACTTATGAGGTTTGCCTTATAGGCAGCAAGCGCCTGCTGATATTGAGAACTCATCGTGCTTTTTAAATTGGTTATATCCCAATCGAGCCTTCTCAAGTTCCATTTCTGCTGGCGAATGTTGGCAGAACGTTTTCCTCCTTGAAAAAGGGGTAGGGTCAAAGAAGCTCCAAAATAGGAGTTTGGGTAAGCCTTATTGTACAGATCACTTAAATTATTGTTGTAATAATAATTG
>DPLR01000478.1 GCA_003541895.1 Cytophagales bacterium
AGGTTTGGAGTTTTTAATCCAAATTGTGAGCTAAATACCGCTAGATCGTTAGCCACATACGGGTTGTCATATGCGTCGATTATTGCTATTGTGCCTGATCCTACCTCGTTGCCTGTTGGAAGATTATAAGCGGTTTTTATTTCTGTGGGGTTAAAATAAAGTAGATCATCGCCCAATACGTTGGGATCAAGACCTCCTGCTTTTACGCGATGCATAGGTTGAGCTGTTAACTCTGGTGCTTTTGCTGCTGAAAATGAACAATAGCTTGATGCGACAATCATGCAGATAAGAAATATTACGGTTAGAACTTTGATATTTAATCGATTCACATTCAATATCTCCGTTGATTTTTAAATGGAATGTTTGAAGGTTAGTTTATTTAAGACTTTCTTATGCGATGCTCGCCGGTCCATTGTTGATTAAAATTTCAAGTCAGTTCTGCTCAATGTTCAACGCTAAGATTTCCGCCTTGGCAACTTCATGGTTATTATTAAATGAAGTTTAATCCATGCAGGATGTGAATCCCAATTATTAGGTAAAACGAAAAAGTTAATCCAACATGTATGAATCTTTGAGTTTGGGATTTGATCAGCGGGATTAGTTTAAATCTGTGAGCAAAGCCAGTGGCGACAAGTAAAATCATTATGATGTACAAAGCCAGCCCCGTTCCCAATTGCGGGTAAGATGTTGGTGATCTGCTTATTTGGCTTGCAAAATGCAGTGACACTAAGACGAAGGCCAGTAAATTGCCAAACACGTGAACTCTGAAAAGAGTCATATATCTGCTTGGTAAACGTTTTTTTAGAATCGCTATTGTCGGCACGACAAAGGATATGTATAATGTTCCTATCCAAACAAACCAGTGCGTAACGCGAAATGGCCCAATTGGATTGACAAAACGAATCCAATGTAGGTTAACCATAATCATTAAGCAAACAGCCGCGACAATTACGGATAACGCAATCCCGAATTCTTTGTTTTTCAAAATTATCATTTTACGGCACCAAAATCTTGGCTTATTATTACGGTGTTTAACTATAAAGATTTTTTTAGGTTAGCCTAAGCTATGCTGAGTGTTGAAACTTATTCATGACACGTTTCTGAATCCTGATTAGTCTCAGTTACCTTAAAAAGTAGTCGTACAACTCTTTTGATTAAAAATTAACCAAACTGAGTTACTTATTTCCAATAACATTTTAATAAATTCCAAAGCAGAAACATTTAAACCTCAACAAAGAATAGGAAAAAGAGTTCTTCTTTTCTTTATCTAAAAACTCTTTTCTTCTCGCCATGATTTGCGACGGAACGCAACGGTTTGCGAAAAAATGCGGCAATTTGCGATGACAGTTGCAACTGAGTTTAGCTTTAAAAAAAAACAATCTGAAACAAGCTTTTCACTGCCACACAAATAATCACAGCTTTCACCACCTCTAGACGACCCTCCTCCCCCCCTCCGGGGTCTCTCTCTGCCTGTCCATATGAAACACTATATCACTGTTTGAAGCAGCCTACTCCTCGAAAAAAGAAACGTGGCTCCATGGAAAACGAGGAATTGGCGACGGAGAATACTATTTACAGCAGAATTCCAGCACAAAAAGAGTTAAAACAAAGAATGAAAAAAAACACAATTTTCTTTTGGCTTTTCAAAATGTAGTGAAATTAATTTTTAAGTGACTTTTATTTACGCAATCTAACCCAATTAAAGGTTATTTCTTTTAAGGAAATGAAATGTGCCAGGCAAGCTTAGCGAAGTAAATCAAGAATTGTTACCGCCGCTTATTTAAAGCAAATTTTTCCTTCTGCGGTCGGGACGATTTGGTACGATTTGGTACGAATTCATACACAACATGCAAACGATTTAAGCTTTAAATCAAAAGAGCAACCCAAAACAACCTCATCACTGCCACTCAAAAAGATACTCTTACTACATAGTTCGCTCTTTGAAAATATTATTTTATTTGTTCAGCATAATTTAATTGCAGGTCAGTTATTATTCTTCGCAAGTGTTCTTTCTCTTCGTTATCTAGGTTGGCTTCTATTTTTTCAACAAGGGAAACTATGCAGTCTATGGCGATGCGCGCTTTTGAAAGATCCTTATTCATTTTATTAGTGGCAGGGTCAACTCTTAATCCTATGTAACGCCAGGCTTGCTCGCTAAGCAACATAATAAACAACTCCACAAGCTGATAAATATCCAAAGAAGAGACATCAACAGGGTTTGGCTCTTGCCCTTTCTTTTCTGACTCATTTGACGTCGAATTCAACTACAAACACCTCTCCGGGACAAAATCATTCATTCCTATTTTTCTAGTCGCATGTTGTGGACTTTATGATTTCTATAATATGAAATTCAACCTATATTTGTATTTATAGCCTCCATATCCGCACCATCCTGAAAGAGACAGGTTTGATGAGGCGAACTTCGGATAAAGAGAATTAAGCCTTGGCGAAGTAAACAAGATTTTCTTTAAGAACTTTTCCATGAATTTTATCTGTCTGTGAAGTCCTCTTTGCGATTTCAGTCATTAGTTAAGAGCCGCCTCCGAGGGAGGAAGGGTCTAATTTGCAACTAGTTACAGAAGACAAAAAACTTGAGATGAAAGCAAAAAAACACATCGACGTTCATGCTCATACAACATTGCTTTCTCAATGAAGAAAAAAGCTCTCAACCCCAGTTTAACTCAACCTTTAACCATGACTTGTAATAGGCATTCAACTGGGCAGGAACCAAACTTTTCCATGTATGCATGACTTTGCAAAAATTCTTTGTTGATTTGCTAAATTGAACTTAACAAGTTTTGTTAAGTTGGCTTTGCAAAGCTTTGTCCGAGTTGACAATTAACGTTAATTCGTATTTCAAAAAACTATAAAAAAGATTAGGTGGTAAGAGGATTTAAAATTCGGGAAAATGGAAAATGAAAACACATTTCATGAGGAAAAAACCTCATCTTGTTACCGTCAGGAAATGTGAAACCACTGCTTTATCCAACAGTGTACT
>DPLR01000217.1 GCA_003541895.1 Cytophagales bacterium
TCTTTTTGCCAGAAGCAAAAGAAAGGGAATCTAAAATGAGTACTCGATCATGTAGGCGCAGTGTTACAGTCACTTTTCGCTTTGGCGTAACATAAAATGAATATTCTTTAGGCTGATCAACCCACGAATAATAAACCGGTACGCGATCGACTTCAATTACATAAATTTCTCTGGCCACGCCTCCTTGCATAACAAACGGTGCAAACTGTGTGCTATCAGCAATAGGCTGTGAATAGCTAAACATTTTTGCGGGGTAAGTAAACTGGTAATACTTCATAGTATCGAGCCCAACCCGCTTCGCCCACTTCTTGTAATCAAGATTTAAAAAATTAGAATTCTTATTGACAGCATCTTTGCTGTAGTGTGCTTTCTTCGATCGTGGTGTAGAACTGCCTCCATAGTACGGAAGATCAGGAAGATAATAATTTAGCTTACCCGTTACTGCAAGTGCAGTGAGATCAACCCCATTAACCGGGCGGCCCAATTGATCGGTCACATTAATCACAGCCTCCGTATGCTGGCCCGGATAAACACGGTCGGGAACATTAAATGAAACACTTAAATAGTCTTCTTTGAATTCATATTGCTTTTGCTTCGTGTGTTCTTCTCCGCCAAAGGAATACAATAACTCTACATAATAGGTTTGTGTTCGGTCGGTAATGATCGATTTAAAATTAATCGTGGTACCAAACCCCTTTTGCAAAAGTGTACTGCCCTGATAAATAAACCACGACACTTCTATTTTTTGAGGGTTGCCCAGGCGAATATTGAAACTATCTTTCTCTATGCCTCCTTTCAAGTCAAGTTGTGGAATCAGCGTGCTCATCAAAATATTACGTGCAACGAAATCGTTCCTTAAATTGATTTTTGAAATAGCCGCATTGAGTTTCTCCTTATAAGGTAAAAGAACATTCTTCTCTTCAACTTCAGCATTGTGGCTAAGTTTTATGGGCACGTCACTAACTAAGGCTCCGTTCTTCAACATCTCGTAAACGATGCTATCATTCGAAAAGCGTGCAGTTAATTCATATTGCGAATAATAATGTGTGGCTGCTACCGTCCTTTCTGTCAATTGATTTTGACCATCTCTAACTGTTACACGCACTTCGTAAACGGTATTAGTCTTTTGAAACAAACTGGAAGAAATATCTAACGTAGTAGCCTTTGTTGGATCGATATCTATTTCCGTGTACAATACAGTGTCTTTAAGAATGACCAAAGGCTGAAATGTTTCGCGAATAACTTGAGGCCTCACTAACACCGTTGCTTTAGCATCTTTCAACAGCAACCCATTAACATCCGTGGCGATGATCGAGAGCTGATTTCTTGCCGGGTAAAATTGTTTGTCCGATTCCAAATGAATTTCTAACTGAGTGCCATTCAATTCATAGTCTTCATATTTAAAGTTGCAACGGGCTACAACCCTTCCATTTTTCTCCCTCAACTCCAAACCATAATTTCTGTCTAAGGTTAACCTCAGTGAGTCATGCAAAATAAATTCATTGGCATAGCTACCCGGGCGATGTGGTTGAACCTTGCCTATTTTTTTTGTTTTCTCCCAAGTAGTTAACCACAACTCCAGTTCTTTATGCAGTGGTGATCTTGATTGCGATAACGCATACGACTTGAACCTAACTTTTTCATTGGGCTTGTACTTGTTCTTATCTGTGATCATGTAACTATAGAAATCTGGACCATCGTCATCATGATAGTAGTTGTCCCAAATGGGAACATCATGCCTAGTGACATTAAAGACCGATCGGAAACCATCCAGCTCAACAGTTACAATTCGGTTCTCACCATTAAACCAAGCATTTTCAATCCGATACGTTTTGCTGGCGGTGTCAATTCTAAGCCTTTGATGGGTCAGTTTCACAAGCGCGTCTTCACGAACATTGCCTTCGAGATCAAGCACTTGAAGTGCGAGTGCATCATACTCCTTCATTAAAAAAACCTGATAGGGAAATACGCTGGTGTACTCGCAATGAAGTTTATTTTCCACCACCGAGGCAAGTATAAAATGCCCTTTACTCGGGCGATGAGTCCATCCTTTTTCAACATCAAAAGTATCTACTTGTGTATGCAGCAAACGGGTAACGATGCTGTCAGTGGAATACCGTGTAAGGAGCCGTTGTGCCTCCTTGTTACTGATTTGAAACACAAAACCTTTTCGTGGTGTACTGCTCCACTTTAAACCCTGTGCCGAGGTGGGCAAAGCAAAGAATAAGAAAGTATTTATCGAAAGTGCGTAGAGTAAATTTCTCATGCTGTTAATTTATTCATTTTTTAGATGATGCATGAATTGATGAATTTTCATAAAGAAGTCAAAATTAAATTACATAAGGGCTTATAATTATAACTCGACTGCCTTGGGTCGATCGATCAGGTGTCTGATTGCTTGGGTTTGATGTCTGGCTGAGCCAATCAGATATCCTATTAAGCAAGTGAAACTCTGAGGCGCAACATGCAAAACCTTTAAAGTGAGATTCCCGTTTCAACCTCAGTTAACACAAGTTTTGAGACGTTTTATAAGAAACCAAAAATTATTCATCAGCCTGCTCGGCTTGATTTTGGTTTTAATGCTAACCCTGCGAGGGTATGGCAATGGCACAAAAAAAATTGATGGTGCCTTTTACAGAGCCGCGGTTGCTTCTTTTACTATTGAACAGAACGTAGTAGCCGATGTGCTCGAAGATCAGGAAGGTGATTGTTCTAGTTTCGTTCAGCCTTTGCCGGGCTTAAATGCCGCAGCCAACTTCAACTCCATCGGTCTCGCTGCGATGCAGGTTAACTTTCTCACCGATCTACCTCCACTAAAGAAGTCGATCATCTTGATTAGTTGTTTAAGAATCTGAAAAGAGGCCAACCTCTTCAAGATTACTTAACCACAACTAAATCAATTTTATGAAACCGAATACTTGTTACTTAGGTGCATCCCCTACAAAATCTAAAGCAACGACTAATACTATAATTAATGTAGCTCTCGTCTTCATCTTACTTGCTTCTACCCACGGGTCACAAAGCCAAGACATAAGAACCGACTTGCGTTGGGGAGAGCCTTATAAATCAAAAGAATTCAAATTTACCCCACTGGTCTTTAACCATTCGAGCGACTATTTTTTCTGGTCTGGGAAAATGAAAATAGCTCCCTTCGTGATGATGAGACAAAGTGCTAGCATCGGGATATTGGATGCCAAAACACATGCAATGAACCGCGTGGACTTGAAATTGATGAATGGCATTAAGCCATATGAAGTTTTGCAAGTGCTTGCACTCAAGGATAAGATCTTTGCCTTTTATACAACCTTAGAAAAGTCTGAAATGACTTTATGGGCCATTGAAATAGCTCCTACGAATTTGATGCCGAAAGGAAAATCTCAACAATTAACGAAGGTGAATTGTATTGGCATCTTTGCTAGACTTGGTAGCACCCGATTTGATTTTGCAACGTCTAGAGATCACAGCAAGCTTGTCATCATCAAAAAAGATGATTCAATTGAAGTGTTGGCTTACAACCAAGACCTACAGCAACTTTGGAAAAAAGAATGGCCACGGGCAATTGAGCAAGGGCATTTCTTCGGTCATGCAGGCGAACTTGACAACGATGGTAATTTTTTCATAGCGGGCGAATGGACAACTTCCAAATTTCCCAGTTTAGGAGATGGTCCAAAACAGTGGGTACTGTGGTCACTGCCAGACAACGGCTTGCACGAAACCTTTCTGCCGTTAACATTGGATGATCGTGAAATTTCGCAAGTGCTTATCCGCAAACTTGACAAAGAGCTAATCTGCGCAGGTCTATTTAGCCAAGGAAGCCATCGCACGGAGGCATCAGGTACGTTTGTTATGAAAATCAATACAGAAACTAACTCAGTTGAATCAACCAAACAGACCCAGTTCGATCAGGCATTCATAGACTCAACTCGTCTTATAACGCGCAGATCTGGGGCAAGTTTTGAAACTAATAACAGCAGCACTTTTTCGGGGCTTAAAAATTATCGTCTTCAACATTTGAACGTAGGCCCCTCCAATGAAATTTACCTGATTGGTGAATATCAAACTGCTGATATTGGTTATAGTTATAGTCATTACGATTTCGGTGCCATTTTAATTGCTAAGCTTACATTGGAAGGTCAGTTAGAATGGGTGCGGACGTTGAACAAGATGCAAACCGCTGACAAAAGGTATTCATCTTACCTGCTGGCGTATGTAAAAAACAAAATGTGTTTTCTTTTTAACGACTCCCCAAAGAACACTGAAGTTTCTTCCCGAACCGTGAGACAATTCAATGGTTTCGCTTCAGCCCTTACTATGATTAGTGTTGATGATAACGGTAATTGCGAGCGACAACTGATCACCGACAAGACAGGTAAGGAAGGAATGATTATTCCTAAATTCGGTAGACAGTTGAGTGATGGAACTGTTTTGTTATATGCAAAAAACCGCACCAAAAGTGAGCTTGGTATTTTGCGACTGAATTGATGAAACACCAAAAAGTAAACCAATTCCGAGCGAGAAAAGGATAATGAACTTTGACAGTGTGAGAGATTAAGTACACTCCTTCAACAAAGCACTCAAGAAGCGAAGAATCTCCCACCACGGAGTTCTAAGGGCGCAGTGCTTCGACCAAGGGGGAGGTTGAAGCTACGCACAACGGGACTTACAGAATCTCTTTTAAAGAAAATGCTCTATCCAACCTCACTCCCTTTTCCGTTTCTTTCACCGTGCAGCATTCGTTGATTGGGTCATGCTCAAGAAACAAAATGTAATTATTATCGGCTGCTTCTTTTAGAAATTTCTCTTTTTCTTCAAGGGTAATCAAGGGCCGAGTATCGTAGCCCATCACATAAGGCAATGGGATGTGACCTGTTGATGGTAGCAAATCAGCAACGAAGCAAATGATTTTGTCTTTGTACTTAATCCGAGGGATCATCATTTTATCTGTATGACCGGACACGTACGTCAGATCGAATTGAGAAAAGGGAGAAGGCTTATTGATGTCAACCATATTCAAATGACCGCTCTCCTGCATCGGCAAAATATTTTCTTTCAAGAAACTGGCTTTCTCTCGGGCATTGGGTTGAGTTGCCCACTTCCAATGATCGGCATTGCTCCAGTACTTCGCGTTTTTGAAAACCAATTCAAACTTGTCGTTTTCCTTTTTCACTCCACCTCCGCAATGATCGAAATGCAAATGCGAAAGAAACATGTCCGTCACATCACCTTCACTAAAACCAAGTGCATTCAAACTTTTGGTAAGCGAATCATCGCCATGCAAATAGTAGTGCTTGAAAAATTCGGGGCTTTGCTTGTTGCCAATTCCGTTGTCGATCAAAATCAGTTGCTTTCCGTCTTCAATCAACAAACAGCGCATGGCCCAATCGCACATGTTGTTGGCATCGGCAGGATTTGTCTTTTGCCAAATGGATTTAGGTACAACGCCAAACATGGCGCCACCATCAAGCTTAAAGAAACCGGTGTTGATTACGTGGAGATTCATTTCAGGTTACAGATTACAGATTGCCTATAATCTGAAATTTTGAACTTTAAATTTGAAATCATTCCTTCACTACCCCCATCGCACAGAATTTATCGATGCGTTGATTGATTCGCTCTTGTGCCGAGAGTTGGTTGAGTTCTTTAAAATTATCAA